>JARCMA010000652.1 GCA_030248405.1 Microcoleus sp. MP8IB2.171 | reverse complement strand
GTTACAAAAGTGAGATGCTCCCCTGCTGCTATTTCCTATATAAAATTTTACATTTAAAAAAATGCAGTCATTGATGGGGCGGATTCACAACAATTTCCGGCTAAAACCAACAATTTCAAAAACCCGCCCCATCAACGGTAAATACTGTTAATTAACTGTGACGCAGCGGAATTTCTATCTGAATTTTAGTGCCTTTACCCGGTTCGGAAAAACACTTGAACTCTCCTTTGTGCTGCTCTACAATTATCCGATAGCTGAGAGCAAGTCCCGATGATATAGGTGGTTCCGCAGGTTGGGCAACCAAAAATGGCTCAGAAAGTTGCGCTGTGATATCTTTGCTAATTGCCATGTCGTTATCAGCAATCTCAATCGAAATTCGCTGAGCATCGACCACCTGAGTGCTAATCCAAATCACAGGCTTAAATTTGATTGATTCTAACTCTGCCAACTCTTGAGCCGACTCTTCTAAAACATCGATCGCGTGATTGATGATATTCAGAAAAGCTTGATTGAGCAGACCTGCGTAACACTCAATTTGTGGCAAATTGCCGAATTGTTTCATCACCTTGATGTCTCGCCTTCCCTCGCGAGCCGGCAAGCGGTGCTGTAACAACAACAGAGTATTTTCTAAACCGTCGGAAACATCAAATAACTGCCAGCCCGATCGATCGCTGCGGGAAAAATCCTGTAGCGACAAGATTATTTGGCGGATGCGATCGCTCCCGGTACGCATGGAACTCACAATTTTTAATAAATCGTCGAGTACGAATTCCACATCCATATCTTGTTGTTTTTGCAGAATTTCCGATCCGGGATTGACTAGCTCTTTTTGATACAATCGCAGCAGTTCAATTAAATCGGTCGCGTAGCTTTGGACGTGAGTTAGATTGCTGTAAATAAAAGTAATTGGGTTGTTAATTTCGTGGGCTATCCCAGACACCAATTCGCCCAAACTAGACATTTTTTCAGTTTGTAGCATTCGATCGCGCGACAGTTGCAATTCTTGCTGGGTGAGAGCCAACCGCGCCCTCAACTCGCGCGATTTCTTAGACGCGCGCACCCGCGCCAATAATTCCTGCTTAACTATCGGTTTAAACAGAAAATCGTCAAAGGGCGCATCCAATTCTTGACTTTCATCAAATTGCTCCGGTGTTGTCAGCAGAATAAAATAGGCTGCCGCCAATTCTCGTGAAGCGAAGCTATCCCGAAGGGAATCGGCTTTCACCAGCCGGCACACCTCCAAAAAGTTGATTTGAGGCGAAGTCCCGTCGCAAATTATCGCATCGGGGGACAATTCCCTCGCCAAGTCTAAACCCTCTTGGTCGTCGGAAACGACTTTCACCTGATGTCCCTCTTGGCTGAGTAACTCTTGCACAACTTGAAAAGTCACAGTATCCGCGATGATCGCCAGAATCTTTGCCATACTTCTATCATCTCCACAAATTACTTTTTAGGATACAACCGCCAGAATTGCGCTGACATATTTAAAATTCCCAAATAGTTCAATGCCACCAAAAAACAGCCCATGCCCGCTCCCTCAAAACCAAAAATAGCTCATACCATTTTAGATTTTATATTTTAGAGGAAAAAATTGGGAATGACTTACTGTATAATAGTTGGGAGCTTGCCTAAAGTTGCATATTTTTTGGGGAATGGTATCACGAGAATGTATAATTTTAGACGGGTAATGCAAAAATGCAAATTTTCTCCTTCGTAATTAATGTTACATCAGAGCTTTCGGCCGAAAGACTGCTGAGGGCGATCGCAGATACTTTCTCAAATTGCGCCAGGAAACAATAAAAAACTTTAAAATCAATTAATAGTATCGTTAAATTCACCTTCTCGGTCAGCGCCTGGGAATGCCAATTACCAACACCACCTCAACTTTGATTCAATCCGAAACACTAGAACTATTAGAATGGCCGCGCCTGTGTCAGCACTTGGCTACCTTCGCTGCGACCAAACTCGGCGTCGCCGCCGCCCTCGACATCGAAATCCCGGCAACTCAAGCTCAAACAGCAGAACTCCTAGCCCAAACTCAGGAAGCTTATCAGTTAGAGAGCCGCGCTGGCGGTGCTTTGAGTTTTGAAGGAATCCAAGACATCGGCACTTCTCTGCAGCGAGCCGAACTGCAAGGTTTGCTCAGCGGCGAAGAATTGCTGGCAATTGCTACTACCCTTGCCGGAGCAAGGCAATTGCGCCGGATAATTGACTCTCAGGCAGATGTGCCGACGCTCAAAGAACTGGCAGCTCAATTGCGGACTTATCCCGAACTAGAGCAAGAAATCCACCGCTGTATAGACGATCGCGCTCAAGTAGCAGACAGAGCCACTCCTAAATTAGCAGGAATTAGAGTTCAAATGCGACAGTTGCGCGATCGCATTTATCAAATATTGCAGGGGATTTTGCAGCGCCAATCCAACGCCGTACAAGAACAGCTAATTACCCAAAGAAGCGGACGCTTTGTCGTTCCCGTCAAAGCTCCCCAAAAAGATGCCATACCGGGCATCGTTCACGACTCCTCGGCTAGCGGCGCGACACTGTACGTAGAACCCCACAGCACAGTCAATCTTAACAACCAAATGCGGCAGTTGCTCAGGCAAGAACAAGCTGAAGAAGAAGCAGTCCGCCGCGCCCTCACCGAGCAAGTCGCAGCAGTAAAACCAGATTTAGACAGATTGTTGGTGGTAGTTACAACTTTAGATTTAGCGGCCGCTAAAGCGCGTTATAGTTTTTGGTTGCAAGCAAATCCGCCGAAATTTATCGAATTGGGAGAGCCAGAATTAGCACCAAAAAATCCCGAAAAAGAAGATGAGGAAAAAGAAGATGAGGAAAAAGAAGATGAGCAAAACTCAGAAAACAGTCAATTATTAATTCGCAACCTGCGATCGCAAATTACCCTGCGCCAGTTGCGCCATCCTTTATTAGTTTGGCAGCAACAATACGAGCAAGGCTTTCCAGTCGTGCCGGTCGATTTAACGATCGCGCCGCACATCCGCGTCGTCGCCATCACCGGCCCCAACACCGGCGGCAAAACTGTCACCCTCAAAACCTTGGGATTGGCAGCTTTAATGGCGAAAGCAGGAATGTTTGTTGCTGCCCGCGAACCCGTAGAATTGCCTTGGTTCGACAATATTTTGGCCGATATTGGTGACGAACAATCTTTGCAGCAAAGTTTGTCTACTTTCTCCGGCCATATCCGCCGCATCAGCCGCATTTTAGAAGTTTTAGGAAATAAATCGCTTGGGGAAGAGGAAGGGGAAGAAAACTCTAATCTCCCAATTATTAATTCCCAAATCTCAAGTGCCAAATCTTTAGTTTTGTTAGACGAAGTAGGAGCGGGTACAGACCCCTCAGAAGGCAGTGCATTGGCGATCGCCCTATTGCAATATCTCGCCCAACATTCCCTATTAACAGTTGCAACTACCCACTTTGGCGAACTCAAAGCCCTCAAATATCAAGACTCCCGCTTTGAAAACGCCTCAGTAGAATTTGACGACAATTCCATGCAGCCAACCTATCGCTTGCTGTGGGGAATTCCCGGACGTTCCAACGCCCTCACCATTGCCAAAAGACTCGGTTTGCTAGCATCCATAGTCGATGAAGCTCAAACCTATGTCGGGGGAGCGTCTCAAGATGTCAATCAAGTGATTGCTGGACTCGAAGCACAGCGCCGGAAACAGGAAACCAAGGCCAGAGAAGCAACTCAACTGCTACACCAAACCGAAAAACTGCACAGAGAAGTTTCTCAAAAAGCGGCCGCTTTGCAAGAGCGGGAGCGAGAACTAAAAATAGCTCAGGAAGTGGCAGTAAATGAGGCGATCGGGTCGGCAAAATCAGAAATTGCTCAAATCATTCGTCGCTTGCAGGCGGGCAACCAAACGGCTCAAAATGCCCAACAGGCGACAGATACTTTAAATCAAATTTCCCAAAAACATCTCCCCTCGCGCCAACAACCGGCTAAACCCAAACCGAGTTTTATGCCGAAAGTGGGCGATCGCATCCGCATTCCCAGCTTGGGCCAAACCGCCGAAGTCCTCAGCGGCCCCGACGCTAACGAAGAGTTGAGCGTCCGGTTTGGGATTATGAAAATGACTGTCAAACTGGCAGAAATTGAATCCCTCGACGGTCAAAAACCGGAAACTAAAGCTCAATTAGCCAAGGTAGCAGCCCAAGCACAAGCACTCGCTACGGCTAAAGCTAAGCAAGCAGCGGCGGAACCTGCAAAACCCAATCCCGAAATTGCCATTCGCACTGCTAATAATTCGATCGACCTCCGGGGTGCGAGAGTCTCAGATGCCGAAATCGAAATCGACAGAGCTCTTTCCAAAGCCGTCGAATACGGTGCGCTGTGGATCATTCACGGCAAAGGTACGGGACAGTTGCGGCGCGGGGTTCACGAGTTCCTGGCTACTCACCCGCAGGTTTCCCGCTTCGAGCTCGCCAGTCAAAAAGAAGGAGGTGGAGGTGTGACGGTGGTTTATCTGAAATAGTCAGGATTTACGCATTTCCGGTTGACTCGTAATTATATAGTTCTCGGCAGCAAAACAAGTCGCAACGAACATATCATACTGATGCAACCGGAAGGAATACTATACTGCAAATGTCGCCTAATTAAGAGTTGATTTACCACTTTAGTAACTGCCTGACTAATGAAAAAAACTCCCTCAAATGAAGTTTTGGTGGGCGACTGTCGTGAAGTGATGAAGACATTGCCCGAAAATTATATTTCTGCGTGTATCACTGACCCACCTTATAATTATGAATTTATTGGTCATAAATGGGATGACTCAGAAATTCAAAGGCGTATTGAAAGAGTCAATGGCAAGGGAAATAAAACCCTTGTTAAAAACATTCCCTATGGCAGTGGTTTAGCAGGTGGAGTCAGAAACGAAAAATGGTATCAAAGGAATCGTAACAACACTCTGGATTATGAAAAGTGGTGCTTTGAGTGGGGTGAGCAGCTTTTTCGGATCTGCAAACCGGGTGCGACAGTTTTAGTTTTCAACAGCACACGGACTGTTGCTCACGTACAAGTAGCACTTGAAAGTGCTGGTTTCTATGCGAGAGATATTCTGGTTTATAAAAGATCGAGTGGTATCCCAAAAGGTGTCAATATCAAACAACAGTTAGAGAAGAAAGGATATGAAAATTCTGAAAAATGGGATGGTTGGCACAGTTGTCTGAGGAATGAATGGGAAGCAATCTGCGTACTTCAAAAACCACTGGTCAATAATTACTTGGAAACTCTACAGGAGTATGGTACGGGTCTATTTTATACTAAAGATCAGTTTGGTGGTTTTCAATCAAATATTTTAGAAGGTATACAGCGTGAGAAAACCGAAGAGTTTAACGTCCATTGCACAGTTAAACCAATCGCTCTCATGAGAAAGCTGGTTGAAATATTTGTACCGCGTTTAGAAAATTCTATTCTAATCGATCCTTTCGCAGGATCGGGAACCACATTGCTGGCGGCGAAAGAATTTGGCATTAGGTATGTTGGCATTGAAATAGTACCTGACTACATAGAGATTATCAACAAGCGCCTTGATAGTTTCAGCGGTATACAGGGAATTCTCCCACTTTTTCAATAAGAAATGACTTTAAATCAAACCCGCTTATTGTTTTTATGAACTCAAACGAATTGTCCCCAGTGTAAACTTTCCAAGTCCCTACTTGGCACGCTGTAATAGCTGCGTGCAAATTATCTTCTCTAAGAATTAAAAATACGGGTTCGTAATTATAAGTACGAAGTAGTGGGCCATAAGATTTGAACTTTTTCAGTGTTCCAGAGTCTCCTGAGCCAATACGATATTTTGTATCTATTGCGTACCCATCAACAATCAGATCGCACGGCTCATCGCTTCCAACTTTAAATGCTGGCTGAAAACTACTGCAATATGTTTTACACGTTTCAGTAACTAACAATTGCCAACACATACCTAACTCACGTCCCCAATATTGCCTATTTTCTTTTTTTATTAGGGGAGAAATACCAAACACATCCATTAAAATATCGTGTTCTTCATTCTCTTCTGCATAGATTTTTTTTGTAAATGAGTTTTGGTATCTTCCTAAAATTTCCTCTAGTCTTCTTTCAGTCATCATCAATTACCAGATCAGCTAGACTAACGGATAATGCCTTGGCTATTTTGCTGGCATTAAGTAGCGTTATATTCCTTTCACCTCGTTCAACTGAACCAATATAGGTGCGATGTAATTCAGATAGTTCTGCAAGCTGATCTTGGGAAAGATTTCTGAGCTTTCTGAAATGTCTAACTTTTTTACCAAATTGCTCCGTAATATCCATAGATTGCGCCAGATGAAGCAATGACAACTATAATCTGACAGACTATAAGTAGCGACAGACTATAAGTAGCACTCGATATCGCTAGGATCTTTGCATTGATAGAAGGCCCGATAGTTTCAAAGCACTGATTTGATTTCGGTCACTCTGTGGCGTAGCATGGTTAGGGGTGAAAATCTATGGGTTTTGCGGATTGTGATCGATCGAACTTGCAACCGCAACTTTTCACCCGCAACTCCGTCCAGCAGATAGGATTGCCGGAATCAAAGCAACGAGCTATGGAGACAACTTATACAGATGTGCTGTTGCCCACAGGCCCAAAAGCTTTCATCACTGCATACTGTTTGATATCCTGCCTCAACCTGTCTTAATTTCCCGTGCTGAAGCCATGCGCTCGACCGTAAAGTCCTCCGCTCCCACAAACGAAACGGGCCCATCTCCCAACTGGGAAGAATTGACCCAAAAAGCACCAGAACCTACCCAGTTGGACAACATTAAAGCCCAACTGGATTTAGTGCTGTTAGCCCTAGAAGCACTGGCAGAAATTGGCTCAGAGGCGATGCTCAAGGTAGCAGCCGAACTGAATTTAGAGCCAATGGTAGCCGATCGGGTAGCTTTGTGGCGGCTGCGCCAATCTAACCCGCTGCGGAAAGGGCACGGAGGGCGCAAAAAACTTGATGTGGAGGAAGCTCGATCGCTCGTTTTGATAAGCTGTCATTTGGCAAAACAGCACCAAGCTTTAATCCGCCGCGCCGTTGCTTTGCTCGAACAAATGGCTGAGCAAAACCGCGAACCTCACACAGTCGCTTTGCTGGGAGACTATATTGATAGGTTCAGCAACACTTATGCCGATCGCATGGAAGATGCAGAAAACTTATCGGCAAAAGAACTAACTAATTTGGCCCTGAAACTCCTGATCGATTTGCTGTTTTACAGCAGTCCCGGCGGCCACCGCCGCCTCTGGCTGGCTCTTCTCGACCGCGCTAAAAATTAAACAACAGTCAACAGTTAACAGTCAACAGTCAACAGTCAACGGTCAACGGTCAACAGTCAACAGTCAACAGACTTTCTGCTATGGTTCTCAAACGGTACACGCCCCCCACTTGCACGCTGGAAATTACAGCCAAAAGTTCGCCTCTCTCGCGCTGGGCGGGCCAACCGGTGTTTAAATCTTTAAGTTTTGAGCTGCGACTCGACGACCCCAGGCTGCCAGATACCCAACACGTTACTCTCAGGGGCGATCGAATTCAACTCGAAACCCTCCACGAAGCTGTCAGCAACTACGTCCAAAACTTACTCGGCGAATCCCGCGATTGGGAAAGCAACCTCAACTCTCAAACAGGCCGTATCCCTGCAGGTTCAGACTCGCCAGAAGTCGCGCGTAATGCCGTTATATTCGATCCAGCCGCCAACACTTCCGAACTAGCAACTTCCAACCCCTACTCTCTCCCAACTTCCTACCTTCCGGTTCCCCCCCGCTTAGAACCCCGCGGCTTGCTTGCCCACAACTTGTTTTTAGGCTCTTTGAGCGCCGTAGAATCCGGGCCGATAGTTCCCTTGAGTACCCTGCAACTGTTTGACTTGGCCACAGCACTAGACGACTGCGCCGCCGAAGTGATGGCGCTTCCCAACCTCAACCGCGAGTCCCGACGGCCGCTGTCCTCACCCTGGCTCAAGGTGGCAGCAATGCTGGTCGCCAGCGCGGGCCT
>JARCMA010000651.1 GCA_030248405.1 Microcoleus sp. MP8IB2.171 | reverse complement strand
CAACGGCAACGGCAACGGCAACGGCAACGGCAAATCGGCTAGCAAGTAGCTAGAAGCTGCGAGTTACGGGTAAAAAGGTAAGGTGCCGACGGAGCACCTTACTCGGTTTTCATCAAAAGTTATTTAATAATTCAAACAAGCATTGAGGTAAAAATGAACGTTCTAGTTAAAGTTGTTTTGTCTCATGAGGTTTTGGAAATTTCTCAATTTGCTCAGTTTCAGAAAGAAATACAGCGCCTCATTGAAAGCGGTGGCAAAATTCTTATGCTGGATTTCTCTAAAATAAATTTCCTGAAAAATTCCGAGTTAATGGCTGTAGTGGCGATCGTGAAATTAGTTAGAGACAGCGAATGTATACTTTTGATCTCTGCCATGAGCGAACAAGTTAGAATTCTATTTGAACTCACGGGACTACAGCAAATATTTCATTGTTTGCCGTTTGCGGAAGAATTTTCTCTCAAAAGTGAGCTAACTGAACCGTTAGGAGGTTTGCAAAGTCTTGCTAGCTAGAGGGAGAGGGGGAGAGGGGGAGAGGGGGGATAGGAAAAATCTTCCTGGTTTTTTCTTCTTTCTTCTGATTAATGAGTTCAGCACAAGACAGCCTTTAGATGAGGCTGTTTTACTTTGCTAAACTTTTACAAATTAATCAGCAAAAAACTTGTCAAAGTCGGGGTAATTGTCGCTAACCTATATATATAACTTCGGGTAGATGTGCCGATGAGCTGGTTAGGTAGAGAGCTAGAAAATTGTGATATTGAAGAGTCTTCCACTATAGACAGCAAGGTAACTGTTCAAGGGCGGAAAACAGGTTATCCGCGCCCACAACTGCGCCGGAGCAACTGGATTTGTCTCAATGGTCAGTGGCGGTTTGCTTACGATGACGCGGGCCACTGCGTGCAGCCGATCGATATTTCTGAGTGGACTCACACTATAGAAGTGCCGTTTGCTCCAGAATCGGCAAAAAGCGGGATCGGCGACACGAATTTTCACGCCAACTGCTGGTATGAACGCGAATTTGACGTACCCCACACAGAAGGCAGAGTTCTCCTCCACTTTGGGGCCGTAGACTACCGCGCCCGCGTCTGGGTTAACGGTCAGTTTGTCATCGAACACGAAGGCGGACACACTCCTTTCACCGCAGACATTACAGCAGTTGTGAACCTCAACGAGCCGCAGCGGGTGACAGTCTGGGCCCAGGACGACCCGCAAGATTTGGAGAAACCGCGGGGCAAGCAAGACTGGCAAATAGAGCCGCACAGTATTTGGTATCCGCGCACGACCGGCATTTGGCAGACAGTCTGGGTAGAATTGGTGCCTCACACTTATATCGAGCGCATCCGCTGGACTCCCCAGTTTGAACGCTGGGAAATCGGTTTTGAAGCGTTTGTCGCGGGCGATCGCCAGTCGGGAATCCAGATTAAAGTTAAACTGTCGATCGGCTGTATGCTGCTGGTCAACGACACCTACGAAGTGATCAACGGCGAAATCCACCGCCGCATCGCCCTCTCCGACCCTGGTATCGACGACTACCGCAACGAATTGCTGTGGAGCCCCGAAAAGCCGACGCTAATTAACGCTCAAGTACAGTTGTGGGCAGACGGCAAACTACTCGACGAGGTTAAATCTTATACCGCCATGCGGACGGTCAGCATCCAGCGCGATCGCTTCATGCTCAACGGCCGCCCCTACTATTTGCGACTGGTGCTCGACCAAGGTTACTGGCCCGACACCATGATGACTGCCCCTTCCGACGAAGCTTTGCGCCACGATGTCGAATTAGTCAAAGCAATGGGTTTCAACGGCGTCCGTAAGCACCAAAAAATCGAAGACCCGCGATTTTTGTACTGGGCTGACGTGCTGGGACTCCTAGTTTGGGAAGAAATGCCCAGCGCCTACCGCTTCACTCCCAAAGCCGTACAACGGCTGACGCGGGAGTGGACGGAAGTCATCGACCGCGACGCCAGCCACCCCTGTATCGTAGTCTGGGTGCCGTTCAACGAATCTTGGGGAGTTCCGAATTTAGTCGAAGCAGCAGCCCACCGCAACTACGTGCAAGCGCTGTATTTCTTGACAAAAACCCTCGATCCGACTCGCCCCGTCATCGGTAACGACGGCTGGGAAAGCATCGATACCGACATCCTGGCGATTCACGACTACGACAACAATCCGCAAACCCTAGCCAAGCGCTACGGGCCCGAAGTCCAGCTAGCCGATTTGTTTAATCGCGGGCGTCCCGGCGGGCGAGTCCTCACCCTCGACGGCCACCCGCACCAAGGACAGCCGATGATGCTGACAGAATTCGGCGGCATTGCCTGCGCCGGTCGCGAAAACCCTGATTTTTACAGGGTTTGGGGCTACGTGCGCGCTTCGGACACGAAGGAACTGCAAAGGCGCTACAGTGAGCTGTTGAAGGTGGTAAACCGAGTGGAAATGTTCAGCGGATTTTGTTACACGCAGTTGACCGATACTTTCCAAGAAGCTAACGGTTTGCTGTATGCCGATCGCACTCCCAAGTTTCCCCTAGAGGTGATCGCGGCGGCAACTCTCGGCTGGGATATTCCCGAAGAAAGTTCACAGCCGCAAGCTATTACTCAGTGCTAAATCGATCGACTACCAACCCAAATCTCGTTTGATCGTTCGGACTTCAGTCCTTTTTTATAAATATTTAAGGACTCGCATTCCCTACTACGAACCTTAAAATCTCGCTGTCAACTGTCAACTGTCAACTGTCAACTGTTTAATGATGTTTCAAAGTTTTTTCATGGGCGGATTTGAATGTTCCACCCACAGAGTGCAATCTGGAAAACGCCTCGATGTCACAGCCGCCACCGGTCACGATAAATTTGCAGCAGCCGACTACCAACGCTTGCAGCAGCAAGGCATTTACACAGTCCGCGAAGGCCTCCGCTGGCACTTAATCGAACAGACACCCGGAAAATACGATTTTTCCAGTTCCCTCCCAATCATCCGCGCCGCCCGCGACATGAAAATGCAGGTAATTTGGGATTTGTTTCACTACGGCTGGCCCGACGATATTGATATTTTCAGTCCCGAATTTGTGTCCAGGTTGGCAAACATGGTGCGCGCTTTTATGGAAGTGCTGGCGAACGAAACCGACCAAACACCTTTCGTAACACCTGTCAATGAAATTTCATTTATTGCTTGGGCAGGCGGCGAAGTTGCTTATATCAATCCTTTTGCCAAAGGCAGGGGAGACGAGCTCAAAATCCAGTTAATCAAAGCTGCGATCGCAGGGATAGAATCAGTTTGGGAAGTCAATCCCAGCACTCGCATCGTTCAAATCGATCCCACAATTAACATTATTGCCGATCCTGACAAACCGGAGGATCGGGACGCGGCGGAAGGTTATCGCTTATCTCAATATCAAGCTTGGGATATGTTGGCTGGACGTTTTCGCCCGGAACTCGGCGGCCAGGAAAAATATCTCGATATTATTGGGGTGAATTATTACGATCGCAATCAGTGGATTCACAATGAAGATCCGATGAAATACACTGATCCGCTGTACCGCCCGTTTCGCGAACTGCTGCAAGAAGTGTTTGAACGCTACCGCCGCCCCTTATTCGTAGCCGAAACAGGCACTGAAGACGATTTTAGACCTGTCTGGTTTAATTATGTGTGTACTGAGGTAGTGGCGGCGATGAAAGCAGGAGTTCCGATAGACGGAATCTGCTTGTATCCGATTGTCAACCATCCAGGTTGGGACGACGACAGGCACTGTTACAATGGTTTGTGGGATTATTGCAATGAATCGGGCGATCGAGAAATTTACCAGCCTTTGGCGGATGAATTGCAGTTTCAACGGCAGCAGATTGAACCGTTGCTGAAGTCGCGAGATTGATGATCGGGGCGATCGGCGATTTAAAAATAGGCGATTTCAATCGGCGATTGAAATCGCTTCTATACAAACGAAGTCCGCCTTCGCGGACTAAGAGATTGAGGGGATATTTAAGCAGGATTATTATTTATTAACCTTTTATGCCCACTTGTCTATGCGTGCTTTCAAATTTTGAGCTATCGCTTTCATTAAACTGTCTAACTTATATTCCTCTGTTGCACTATAATACAAGATTTTATCTTCGGAAATTCCAAAAGAATCAGATATAATTTTCATTTTTTTGGGGTCTTCTGGGTTTGAGGTGATAATAAAAACTAATTAGAAAAGCAAGCTAATAGTCGAGCTCGAAAATTGTCGAAATTAACAAATCCATAGGCT
>JARCMA010000097.1 GCA_030248405.1 Microcoleus sp. MP8IB2.171 | reverse complement strand
TATGTAACTTTTAGGTAACTTGACTAAAGTTACGGGTAAAGTACAGAAAAAATTAGATTATCAGCATAGCCATTTCGTCTCCCTGTTTTTAGGCATATATTACGACATACTAATTTTGCAAACCTATTAGGTTTAGAAATATATTAACCTATACTGAAAACAGCTAGCGATTTAAGCGCAAAGTATTCTGAGCAAGTAACAAAATGAATGTAAGTTACGAAAATACACCCACCTCTATGCCCTCCTATTGGGAACACATAGTAACGTCTGATTACCTGACAAAGAATCGTTACGTCCCTACTTACAAGCTAAAAGCGCTTAATGATGGTGATAGCATAGTTGATAGATGTCGTCGTAGATGGTGGAAGATTAAACTAGATGAACACAACCAACATTTAAAACCACAAGGTGCTATTGCTCGTTTTGTTTACTGCAATTAACCTTTTACACCTATCAAATGATGGGTGTAAATCACAAGTGACACAACAACCGTCTAAGTAACCCTCAAATTAAAACCCTCCTAAATTAACCTAGGGGTTTACTTTTTGCAATGTTACACATAAATGCCTTTCCTATGAGAGACAGTTTTATCTGTAGCGTTTATTCGGGAACGCGCTTGACACTACCTGATGAGTCTGCTATCTTATAAATAAGGTGCCAGCCAAGATTGCCGCACTCGCAGCACATAAACCCGTCGATAAGTAGGCACTCATTGCGAGACCGAACAGGGCGGGTTTTGTGTTGTTTACTTACCTTATCTGATTTACACCCATCATTTGATAGGTGTAATTAGTAAATATAAAACAGTCACAAGTAAAATAGACACAAAAAAACCTACCGGGTTAGGGTAGGTGTTGGGTTAGATGTCAGTAACGCTCACATCAGGGTTAATACCTAAGTAGTGCTTTTGGATAGTCTCTACACTGTTACCACATATCGTAGCTAGCAGGTATAAGTCAGTACCAGCGTGTGCTTGTAAACTAATGAAAGTATGACGACAGTTATAAAACGGTAGGTAGCCATCAATTAAACCATCAGTTACTAACTGAGTTACTACGCCGGGATAGTAGAGTTTACTATCCTTATACGGCCTAATATCCATATGCCATATTTTGCCTACAACAGGCGAGCTCCAACTTGTACCATTTAACTTAGTAAAAACTAAATCGTTAGGTTGCGCGTTGTCAGGTTTAATCCGTAGTAGGAAGTCACGTAGCTTAGGGTACATTTTGAAGATACGTATATCACCTTTTATCGTACCCTTAGTAATTTTCTTTCGTCCATCATAGCTACGCGAAAAAACAATGTTGTTTTGTTCTTTACCGCGAAAACAGTCACGCCAGCGTAGCGCAAAAGCTTCACCGCTACGGCATCCCGTTAAAAATCGGAACTCGACTAAAGGTGCTAACTCACGCGGTGACTCGTTCTTATGGTTGTAGAAGGCATCAATGATAGTGTCTCTGTCAGCTTTACTAAAGCAGCGTCTATCGCGTTCATCATTGTCAGATTCATTATCAGGTACATCCCACCATTCACGCTCTATACCATCGGCATCAACCGATGATTTGTACTTATCCGTTTTATTTTCAGCTTTACTTTCGAGTACAAACGGGTTTTTTGTAAGCTTAGTTTTGCCTTGCGACTGTAACCGGGTAAAGGCCTCAGACAGAGAAGCAATACAGTTGTATTTACTTTTGCTAGCATAGGGATGATCGAGTATCATGCTAGTTGTCACTTCAGACAAACGAATATCATAGATACTCGTACCAGTATCTAAATACTTTGTTGTTACTTTGTCCCATTTAAAACCCTTGACAATATTTGAGTAGGTAACATTGTAATCGGCGTTAAACGTAGTTTCTTCTACTACAGTTTTTTTCCAAACTAGATACTCTTCCCACATAGCGCCGACTGTTATCTCAGGTTCAACCTCTGGTATAGGTGCTGCTAGTTTCAGTGCTGCTGCACTGTACTTGACTGCTAAACCGTACTTAACAAAAGTTGGGTCAAATAGTATCTGCCAGTTTTCAGAGTCTGACAAGTCACGTTCTATCCTGAGTGCTGCTGATTGAGCTAGTTTCCAGTTTTCAGGCGACTCTCTTAAACCTAGTCCCATTGTACGCTGTTTAGTCGGTGCTTTACCGTCCAAGATTTCAAACAACGGATTGTACTTGCTGCTGAATCGGAAGGCTAAAACACCCTTCTCAGCATAGACGGACACTAGGGGCTTAGGTGCTGTGTTTTTTGCTTGCATATTCTGTTTTCAATGTTCGGTAAGGGTTACAGCGTTCTAGGAAAGTTCTAGACTATTGGCTAGATTTAGCTAGAACTACAGATATGAAATACACCCATCATTTGATAGGTGTAAACATAAAATCAGTATAACAGGTTTGAGGTAACAGTGGCGGTTCCTTACCCGGAACAAGTGCGCGCCGAGGAGGTGTTGGCGGTGCTGCCTTTCGGCAGCAAAACTCTGATTGTGGAGCAAGGAGGCATGATTGTCCCAGGAAGGGCGATCGCCTCTCTGAATGATAAAAATGATGAAATGCTAATCGCTGTGGCGGCTGTGACTGTTTTTGTGGACACTGAGGACTAATTAATTTGGTGTTGTTTGAATAAATCTGCGGTGAAATTACGATCGCCCGATCGCACTTGCCTGTTTCGGCGATCGGGCGCCTGTCTGTTAAAAAATGATTAATTTAGGCTAAGTCTCAGATCGCCAAAGGTAGAGTGCGATCGTCTCAAACCCGATCGCACTCTACCTCATGAATTTCTAAGCCTCTAAGTTGTTTTCAAAAGTATGTGAAGCGAAGCTATCCCGTAGGAAATCGCCCGAAACTACCGATGGGAGGGTGTACTGCCTTTCCGAAACAAGTTGATCAAACCAAACGCGCCCAAGGCCCCCAGCCACCCGAAATTGTTGGGGCGATCGCGCCGAGCATTCAAAACTCCAGAATTAGTATCAGCCGGCGTCGGTGTCGTACCGTCTGTCGTACCGGTTGTACCCGTTGTACCAGTGCTGGTTGTACCCGTTGTACCTGTCCCAGTTGTACCCGTGCCCGTCGTATCGGTTGTACCCGTGCCCGTCGTATCGGTTGTACCCGTTGTACCAGTGCCGGTTGTACCAGTGCCCGTCGTATCGGTTGTACCCGTTGTACCCGTTGTACCAGTGCCGGTTGTACCCGTTGTACCCGTTGTACCAGTGCCAGTTGTACCCGTACCCGTTGTACCCGTGCCGGTTGTATCGGTTGTACCAGTGCCGGTTGTGCCGGTTGTGCCGGTTGTACCAGTGCCGGTTGTACCGGTTGTGCCGGTTGTACCAGTGCCGGTTGTACCCGTCGTATCGGTTGTACCGGTTGTACCCGTACCCGTCGTATCGGTTGTACCGGTTGTACCCGTCGTATCGGTTGTACCGGTTGTACCCGTCGTATCGGTTGTACCCGTGCCGGTTGTACCCGTACCCGTCGTATCGGTTGTACCCGTACCCGTCGTATCGGTTGTACCCGTGTCGGTTGTATCGGTTGTACCCGTGCCCGTCGTGCCGTCTGTCGTACCCGTTGTGCCAGTCGTGCCTGTACCGGTTGTGCCCGTGCCGCTTCCAGTACCCTCGCCTGACTGGGCAGAAGCAGGCACTGCGAAGGAAACCGTTGCTAAACCTAAAGTACAAGCGCTTGCTAAAACAACTTTCAACAATTTAGAAGATTTCATGGTAATGCTTGCTTTTGCGTAGAATCCTGCGATCGCTGGTGATGCGAAAACCCCAGGGTCAAATTGACAGCGTAACGTGCAACTTTTCTAACCTTTGCTGCGGAATAATAATGAAGGTAAAGGAGCATATTTAGTCCCGTTTCCTCGATTATTTCCCCCGGATAAATTAGACCGCCACGTTAACAGTTTATAAGCTATTAGGTATCGTTCAAGTTCGCCATTCATCTTTAGGAATATTTGGCAAAATGGCGTTTTATTTCAGGTGGTGGATGATATTTGATGGGGCGGCCGACTAGCTAAATCAAAATTTGTGTACGGGGGATAAAAAGCGGGTTGATCTGAAAAATTTTGGGTTGAGTAACGAAACATATACGCATCAACCGGGTTTCTGAGACAAGCGCGCGGTTCTTCCTATAAATTTTCTCCGGCGGCTGGTGCTTTGAGACAGAAATTCTTGATTTTCTCACCGTCAATTTTGGGTTGGCCCTACGCCCTAGGAGTTAGTTTCAAATTTTTTGAGCGTTATTTTTCCTTAACTTGCTGCTGGCAATTTGGGCACTGGCAGAATACCGCTCAAACTTTCCCAGAAACTAAATTATCTCAAAACGCCCGATCGACCGTTTTGAGTCGCCAGAGCGCCTGTAAGCCCGAAACAGCAAGGCTTTTGACTGGATTTTGACTTGCCTAAAACAGGAAGGCGAACTGAGGGCTATCCCAGTCGAACCCGTGCGAGATTAAATTAACCAGGGTGGCTGAGTCGTCAGAATTGCTTGTGAGTGCGATCGGCTAAACTCTGATATAGTAAAGCCAAAACTATGCCAGATAGCGCTTATTCCCTAACACATTTCACAAACAGACATCAAGTATGCTGTATCGAATTATTGCCAGAATTGGCTATCTAATGTTAATCGCTTTTTCTAAGTTCGCAAGTTAAAAAGCCGAAATCAGATTAATGGCTGTTTGAGCAAGGAAATTAGCCAAATCCCGCTGAACCAGCAACGGCAATCAAGTTGCATTATATTTCACACTAACTTTAATATTACATCTGTCTTTGGACTGATAAGAATGCAATCTTAAACTTGCTTTTAGAGAGAGGAAAGTAGTGGCTTCTAGTATATAAGATTTAATTTATGTTTAATAATTAGAGGTCATTATGCCAGAACAACAATTTGATACCTTACCTTCAGAAGCACAATAACTCCCCCAAGGGGCGAAACAAATTTTTCAGGCTGCTTTTAAGAGCGCTAGTGAAGATGGAATGAGCGCCGATGGTGCTACTAGCGTTGCTTGGAACAGCGTAAAATCTGAATATGTTAAAGGCGAAGGTGGCACGTGGTATCACAAGGGCGACGATACTAACCAAACCCGCAAATCTGTACAGTCTGGTGGCAATTAGTTATCAGCCATCAGTAATATCGTGTCCGCTAACATAACCCCTATCCGCTGTGTAGTGAGGGCTTCCTTTCTCAAATTTTGATGAGAACGAAGAATCCTCACTACCAACCAATTGCAGTGACGTTATTCTAGCGGGCATGACATCATCAGTCATTAGCAATGTACTCATCACTTGTGGTTAATGCTTTACGGTTAATGCTTTACGTTGATAGCTGTTGCAATCGCGGTGGTACAGGAGTTAATGCAGCCTGTTAAGAGGCTGGCGCATATCCCATTGCAATTCGGCTAAAACGAGCAAGCTAAATACCATTACGCCTCCCGTAAATAGGAAAGACCAACCGCCCGTGTAAGGCAAAATCAAAATCCCCAACAGGTGAAATAAACTTGCTGCTAAAAGCGCGCGCGATCGCACTGCAAATCCAGTCCCCAAATACCCTATTCCGCTCATTCCCAACCACAGGGGACAGAGATTAGCCAACACTTTTCCCCAACTGAGAAAAATTGCTAAATCGGTCAGCAGCAATCCTAATAACATTAGTAGTACCCAACCGTAAAGCACCCAAATCAGGCGTTCTATTTTGACCCAAGAGTATGTCATGCTTACCATTGCTGCTGTACCTACGAGGCTGATCGCTGACCACAAACCTGCTTGCAGCATCCAACTCACAGAAAAAAATTGTGCTGTGCCGAAGATGGGTATTAACAGCAAGCTCCACAGCAAGCAAGTTCGATCGAGACAAGTGTAAAATTGTGAATAAAATCGATCTTTGCCAAGGGGAAACTGAACCTGCCAAAGCCCTTCTAACTCCTGAACCTCGATCTTAAGCTGTTTCCGGCGCAGAGGCGGAACTGAATAATTAAAAAAGGTCATATCTGACATTATTAAAATTTACAATTATTTGCTTAGGTACTATCTCACCAGCAATCGCTATAATTGCAATCTGTCAATCGGATTAATCTAGTTAATTTGATAATCTGTCGGCAGTAATAGTTATTCGATCGCACCAGATAAAACAGGAAGAGAGAGATTGGACAAGTTGAGAAAATAGCTCTTGCGACAGATGGCTGGAATATTACTTATTCGATACTTTTAAAATAGTCAACTTTGTTACAGAATTTATGCTCACTTCATCCCATCCTCTGAAACAGGTATTCCACTGCCCGGAAGAATCGGATTTTTACGCGCACTGCTTGGAAAGTTTAGTGTTAAATGCTAGTGACAATTCTCGACTTATCGTAGAGTTTGGTTCTGGAGAGGGAAGTCCAGTTATTAAGTCTTTGCTGAGAACGGATTTTAACGGAAAAATACAGGGATTTGAGCTAAATAAAGTAGCTTGGAAAATAGCTCAGTCTCAAATTAAGGAATATCAACTGAGCGAAAAATACGCCGTCAACAATTGCTCTTTTTTTGATTCGCCTTTATACGAGTCGGCGGATTGTGTCATCTCAAATCCGCCTTACTTGCCGGCGGTGGATGATAAGATTTACCAGCCGCTGTTGCACGGCGGGAGTGATGGTTCGACAATTGCTAAGAAACTTTTATCTTTGGGCTGCGATGAAGTTTTGCTGATGGTTTCTAGCTATTCTAATCCTGTGGGTTTGATAGATTATGCTTTGGATCGAGGCTACTCGGTTGCGAATTTTGAAATTGCACCTTTAACTTTTGGCTATTATAGTTCGGAACCCAAAGTGAAAAGCGCGATCGCCACTCTCCGAGAACAGGGAATGGCTTTTTATTCGGAAAACATCTATCTGCTGGCTGGAGTTTTGTTTAAGAAGCACCAAAAGTCGCAAAGAGATTTGTCGATCGAACTAATTCAGTTAATGACAGCGTTTTAAAATACATCGCTGGTAGGGTGCCTCTAAGATGTTGCACCATTGTCAGCAACAGGCTTTCCGGCCTGTTCCACAAAGAGTGTATTTCTTGTGGAACAGGCATTTTGCCTGTTGTTCATCAAAGGCTTATTGAGAACGGTGCAAGATCTAGGGTGCATCAAAGACTGATGCACCCTACTATATAGCCGTTAATTCCGTTCTGCGGCTTGGATCGATCGCACCACAGCAGCCCCAGCCCGATCGCCGATCGACTTCTCCTGATCGTACCCCAACACCAATTCCCACGCTTCCTGCGGGTATCTGTCAACCAGCGGGATCGCCACCTCATCCAGCATCCAGCGCCCGTGACGCTCATCTTCGCGGATGTGTAGTTCCCAATAACCCATCGCAGCTTGCGACAGGCCCAGACGCTGGGCGGCGGCTAGATAATTGCGGTAAGCGACGGGCCCCGCCACCTCAAAATAAGTGAGTCCGCCGTTATAGCGCAGAAAATGGCGCTTGCGTTCGGTAAGCAGGAAGTTGTGGTTGATGCTTGCGAGCACTTGCCAAGGCACTAAATCGAAGTAGGCTTCCGGTTCCGTACTCATCCCGAATTCTGCCAGCATTTGGGCAAAATAAGTCGAGTGCTTGCGGGCTAAGCGACCGCCGCCGTATTCTTCGATCAGCACCCGCGTCAGTGTTGACTGAATTTCGTTGCCGGCACCGCCGATGATGCGAGAAACGCGGCTGGCTTCCACTAAACCGTCGAAGGAGGCGATCGCCAGCAGGTGTCTGTATCCCCCTTCAGTCATCTGTTCTCGCAGGTAGCGATCGATGTCAGTGAGTTCTGGATCGACATCGGCGGCGGCGCGATCGCGCAGTGCTTGTTTGACATCCTCGATATTTTGCAGCGCTGCAACGTCGATTTGCGCGGTTTCCCACTGCTGCCACGGTTCTTCAATGCGATCGCGCACTCCTCGCAAATAGTGCGATCGCTCGTTATTGTAGCGGCGCAAATCGTCGTACCAAAACAAGTTGAGGCGGTTGATGCGGTAGAGCACGCGCTGCAAGAAGCGGTGAGCGGCCTCATCGCCCGGTTCCTGTTGGTAAGCTGCTTGAATTGCATAGGCGATCGCGCTTTCAAAATCGCTGACAAGTAACGGTTTTGTTGCCACCGTCTTGTCTAAATCCTCTACCTCTAGCAAATTGACAAATTGGCGATCGGCTGCTTCGTAATTTGGGAGTGCGGGTTGCTTTTTGGGAAGACTCGGCGAGTCAATTTTTGGGAGTAAGTCTGCGGTATTTTGCATGGAATCAAGTTATGTTAACTCGGATGATTGTGCTGCCTGCCACCACAGCCAACCCTTGCAGATTGCTGAATATTCTGGCTGCTTATTTTCAAGATACCGAATCAGTCAGCAGGATAAACCTTTCTATTGATAGATATTTTTGACTTACCCTTCTTCTCTGCTCTTGCTTTAACTAACTAATTACTTCTGACAGCCTCTGGGAGCGATCGAGTAATTGGGGCCAATATTTGAGCATCTTGTTTAGCAGGTACAGCTTCCCGCCACGCTGTGATACCGCCTGAGAGGAAAGCTAAATTTAAACCAGTTTTTTGCAATCTTTGGTATGCTTTAACTGAGCGTCCCCCCCGCGCACAATAAAGTACAATAGTTGGCTGAGGTTGATTGGATGTGACACTAGATCGAGCAATAGCTTGCACTTGCTTGACACCGAATCCAGCTTCAATGTCAATGAGGGGAACCAGCGGACTTTCACCGATGCGATCTTCTGCGTACTCTTCGGGCGATCGCACGTCAATCAAAATCACAGGTTTCAACTTACCCTGCTGCAATTCGGCAACAGTTATTTTTTGGGAATTCAAACTGGCAATAAAAGTAGGGATATCCATGCGATTAATTAAGGAAACTGCACTCAGAGAACTAACCGCAACTAATATCGCACCAAGCGTTACAGGCAAAGGTCGAAAATAGCGACTCATACCTTGTTTTAATTTGTTATTTACCATTTTAATGTTTCCGAAAAACGGATAGAGTAATTGTCCGAGATAGCCAACAGGTATGCGATCGGAGACACCATATTGTCGGGGTCTTTTCCCTACTGGCATATAGAGAGTGCCAAACAGTAAATCTAACAGTGGCAACTGAACAGCAAAGTTTTTGTTATTTATTTTGGGAATTTTACTGTGATGCCATTGATGAAATTGTGGGGTAGCCACAAACCATTTTAGCACGCCAAATTTGATAGTAATATTAGCATGAATTAGGAAAGCGATCGCCGCCGAATAAAGAGCATAAACCACAAAAGTTTCTTTGGTAAATCCCAACCAGACAAGAGGCATGATTTTGCAAATCTGAGTAAAGAGTTGCGCGCAGGGATGCAACCGCACTGCTGACAACCAGTCCATGTTGTCAAAGCTGTGATGGACTACATGAAATTGCCAAAGCCAGGGTACTTCATGCAGCAGTCGGTGAGCGATATAATATGCCAAATCTGAAACTACAACTGCTTCTGCAAGCTGCAACCAGACGGGTTGAGATGCTACTTTGCTCTGCAGTTCCGGGTTTAGTAAATCCGTCATCAGTGACAAAGTTAGTGTCCCAACAATGGCACCAAATCTGCCAATAAAATGACCTGTAAAAAAATAGGTGGCATCGGTTGCCCATCCGAGACGGAATATCTTTTGGTTGTGCAATGAAAAGATTCTTTCGAGGGGAATGAAGATGCAAGCTAAGATGATGAACCCTTTGACAATTTCAGGTAACATGAGATTCTTAGTAATGTGGATATTTACCTTGTCAATGGTTCTGTACCAGCAGCACAGACAGGAACATCATTCTCAATGATAGGATTAGGCGGTTGGGTCTTCCCAAAAGAAGTAGTTCCACACAGAATGGATACAGTAGTCTTTGTATCATTAGGTGCTGGGGAAACAGGTACTAAAAATACAGCCCCGACATAGCTAGTAAGACTCTTTGTTTCGTGGCTGGATACCGCATAACTAAATGCAGCATCTTTTGTAGCGCTGATTGAATATTTATAGTTAATTGTCTGAGTTTTAATGCCGAGTCCCAGGGCATCAATGGAAGTGCCAAAACGAGTGTTTTCGACAAAATAAGCTTGTTGACCTTTGTTAATTGAGCTAACATATTGTTTGCCTTCTGATTGCCTCGCTTTCTGGGAACAATCCAGAAAAGGAGGGAGGATGATATGAGAAAGTATCGAAACCAAAGGAAGACAAATAAAAAGTATTTTCAGTAAACTTACTCCACCTGATTTAGTTTGTTTCTCAGGGATAATTTTTTTTACTGAAGATGCTGTTTGTTTGTTGAGTGCATTGAGTTGAAGATTTTTCTTAACCTGCATAGTTGTTGTCGATGCTGCTGGTTTGTTTAGTGCATTGAGGTGAAGATTTTTCTTAACCTGCACAGTTGTTGTCGATGCTGTTTGTTTGTTTAGTGGATCGAGTTGAGGCTTTTTCTTAACCTGCACAGTTGTTGTCGATGCTGCTGGTTTGTTGAGTGGATTGAGTTGAGGATTTTTCTTAGCCTGCATGGTTCTCAATTCTGTTTTTTTGTTGAGTGGATCGAGTTGAGGATTTTTCTTGGCCTGCATGGTTCTCAATTCTGTTTTTTTGTTGAGTGGATCGAGTTGAGGCTTTTTCTTAACCTGCACAGTTGTTGTCGATGCTGCTGGTTTGTTCAGTGCATCGAGTTGAGGTTTTGTCTTAAGCTGCATAGTTGTTCTCCAAATGTGTTAGCAGAGTAGTTTTCAAGCAAGTCACGATCGGAGGAGAGGCGCGAGGATATTCAGGTTTCAGGTAAATGGCTGATTTGAGTGCGGTTGGGTTTGCAAAGTTCGCATACTGCGCCTTGCTTCTACTCTATCTCTATTAAATCACCAGGCTATTAGACAAGTCAAGAGAGTTTTCATCGACTTCTCATCGACTTCTCATCGACTTTAGACATTAGTGGTATTTAAGGGCGCGACTGACTATAATTGAAGAAATGATTTAGAGGAACGGTGAGTTATGGCTGTGCAGTTGCTCAAAAGACTTTTCACAGTAGAAGAATACCATAATATGAGTAAAGCTGGGATTCTTTCCGAGGGCGATCGCGTAGAATTGATAGAAGGAGAATTTGTTGAAATGGCAGCTATTGGAACTCGTCACGCTTCCTCTGTAAGGCGCTTAGCCAGACTGTGCAGCCAAATTCCCGAAAATTTGGCTACTTTTGACGTGCAGAACCCCGTCCAGTTGAGCGATCGCACTGAGCCGCAACCTGATATAGTATTGCTGCAACCTCGCGCCGATTACTATTCAACCGCCCATCCCCTCCCATCGGAAGTTTTGCTGTTAATAGAAGTAGCTGACACTTCCATAGATTATGACAGAGACGTGAAACTTCCTATTTATGCCCGATCGCAAATTCAGGAAGTATGGATTGTCAATTTACAGGAAAACTGCTTGGAAGTTTACCGCCAGCCGACTGTTAACGGTTACAGTTTAATGCTGAGATTTTGGCAGGGCGATCGAGTTGCGCCGCTGGCATTTCCAGAATTTGAAGTTAGTGTGGATTTGGCGATCGGCTAAATCATGATTATTTGCAGTTTAGGCGATCGCAAAAATACTCCTCATACAAACTGCATCTCGCACTGCAATAATTGCCCTCCAGTTTCACCAATCCCATACTATTTAATTTAAACCCTAATTCTAACTTCAATCTAACGGGATTTGAGACACTCACAACCTCTCTCATCGCCTCGATTAATTCTGGATATTTTTCTAAATTCCACAAATGCCGGCGCAAATGATCGCTGTAAATTCCTGCCTCCGTTGTCGCAGATTTCACCAAATTATTTAAAGTCACATCTTGACAGACAATGCGATACATAGCCAGCCGCACTAAATAGGGATGTCCTCCCACTAATGCCATCAATTCTGCAACTTCTGTCGCACTCCAATTCAGTTTGTGTCGCGCTGCTAACTCTTGCACTTGCTGCGAACTAAACTCCGACAATTCGATCGGCAATCCGACATTAAACGGCGACTTATTGACATCCAGCGGGATATAAACTTCCGTGGAATGTACCACAATCAAACGAAACTTTTTCCAAATATCTCGCCGTTTTGCTTCTTCGTGCAAAGCGCGCAATAACCCAAAAAAGTCGTCGGCAATTTCCGGCGATTCAAACAGGCGATCGCACTCATCCAAACCCAATGTCAGAGGTGGTGACGATTCCGACAGCAAATACTGTTCAAAAAAAGCTTTACAGCACTGATTGCTGCCAATCAAATCGGCTAATTCCCAACACTTGGGCAACTGTTCCAGCATTCCTAACTCTTGACCAATGCTAGCACAAAACCACTGCAAAAATGTATCTGAGTTAGCGAATATTCTCCGATTGGCTAGCTGAAAACTCAGCGCTACCGTGCGAGAACCTTGC
>JARCMA010000096.1 GCA_030248405.1 Microcoleus sp. MP8IB2.171 | reverse complement strand
GTCAGATACAAGCAGGAATACGAAATTACACACAATCTTAACCTAGAAAGTGTGCCTAAAACCTACAGCTTAGAAAGATATCAGAACAGTTTGGCTATTGTTTTCGAGGATAGTGGTGGAGAATCATTAAAGCTCTTGTTGGCTTCTCACCAACTTACCTTAGAAGAGTTTTTATTAACAGCTATTAAAATAACCAGGGCTTTAGGTGAAATTCATCGACATAAAATTATTCATAAAGATATCAATCCCAGCAATATTATTATTAACTCAACCACAGGGCGAGTTCAAATTATAGATTTTGGCATCTCTACTGTTTTAAAGCGCGAAAATCCTACCCTTAAAAATCCTAATGTTTTAGAAGGCACTCTTAGCTATATATCGCCGGAACAAACAGGCAGAATGAACCGATCGATCGACTATCGCACTGATTTTTACTCATTAGGAGTCACTTTTTACGAAATGCTAACGGGGCAATTGCCATGGGATTACAGCGATGCAATGGAATTAATCCACAGTCACATTGCCAAACAAGCAGTACCGCCCCATCAAATCAATCTAGCAATTCCTAAAGCTGTTTCTAATATTGTGATGAAGCTATTAGCGAAAACCGCTGAAGCCAGATATCAAAGCCCTTGGGGAATTATCGCTGACTTAGAAGAATGCCTGGAACAATTAAAAACTACGGGAGGAATTGCAGATTTTGCGATCGCCCAAAAAGATATTACAGATAAGTTTCAAATCCCTCAAAAACTCTACGGCAGAGAAACAGAAGTTGAAACCTTATTAGCAGCCTTTGATCGAGTCAGCAGGGGCAGCACCGAAATGATGCTAGTATCCGGTTACTCTGGCATTGGAAAATCCGCCTTAGTACAAGAAGTTTATAAACCAATTACTAAAGCGAGAGGTTATTTTATTGCCGGAAAATTCGACCAATTTCAACGAAATATCCCTTACGCGGCGGTTGTCAAAGCCTTTCAATCATTAGTCAAGCAACTCTTAACTGAAAACGAAAATCAACTCAATACCTGGAAAGAAAAAATATTAGCTGCTGTTGGCGCTAATAGTCAAATCATTGTAGATGTCATTCCTGAAGTAGAATTAATCATTGGCAAACAGCCCATCGTACAAGAATTAGGCGCTACAGAAGCACAAAACCGCTTTAATTTAGTATTTCAAAAATTCATCCGCGTGTTTTGTTCATTTGACTATCCCTTAGTCATCTTTCTCGACGATTTACAATGGGCTGATTCTGCTACATTGAAATTGCTACAAGTAATGATGGCAGATGAGCAAACGAAATATCTATTTCTAATTGGTGCTTATCGAGACAACGAAGTTAACCCATCTCATCCTTTAATGATGACCTTGGATGAGCTGCAAAATCAAGGTGCAAGAATCGAGCGAATTACTTTAGCTCCCTTACACCTTCACCAGATAAGTAACTTAATTGCTGATACCGTCCGTAAAGACACAAAATCCGCACTCCCCCTAGCAGAGTTAGTTATCAATAAAACTCAAGGTAATCCTTTTTTTGTCAATCAGTTCCTCAAAACTCTCTATCAAGAAAACCTGCTGAAATTCAATTTTCAAAAAAGAAACTGGGATTGGAATATTTCAGAAATTGAATCAGTAGGTATTACTGATAACGTCATTGAATTGATGCTTGGCAAAATGAAAAAACTGCCCGTATCAACTCAGCAAGTTTTGCGTCTGGCTGCTTGCGTGGGTAATAGTTTTGACTTAAACACTCTTTCAATTATTAATGAGAAATCTTGGGGCGCTACGTTTCAAGAACTATTGCCAGCCATCCAAGATGGATTAATTCTAACTACTTCTGAGTTAGGCGCTACCGAATCAGAAATAATTAATTCAGACCTGGTAATTACTACTTATAAATTTTTGCATGACCGCGTGCAGCAGTCAGGTTATGCCTTGATTGACTCAAAGTTGCAAACAGCAATTCACCTACAAATTGGTCGTCTGTTACTGGCAAATATTTCTCCTGAGCGACGAGCCGAAAGAATTTTTGAAATTGCCGATCATTTAAATTCGGGTCGGAATTTAATCATTGATGATCACGAGAAAACTGAACTAGCTATTTTAAATTTAACAGCCGCTCGCAAAGCCAAAGATGCAACGGCTTATGCTGCTGCCAGAGACTACTTAAAAATCGGTCGAGAAATTTTACCGGGCGATATTTGGCAAGAATCCTACGAACTAGCTTTTACCTTTCATAAGGAGCTGGCAGAGGCAGAATATTTAAACGGCAATTTTGAAGAATCAGAAGCTTTAATAGAACTGGCATTGGCCCGGGCAAAATCTGAGCTAGAAAAAGCCGAAATTTACAACATTTTGATCGTGCAGTACACTCTGCTGAGTAAATATGAAGAAGCAGTTAAATCTGGATTAAAAGCCCTTCAATTGCTAGGCATAGACTTGGCTGAAGATAATTTAAGCGCGGCGGTTGATGCGGAAATGGCGGCAGCTAAAGCCAACTTGGCAAACCAAGAAATTGCTTCATTAATTAATGCAGAAAAGATGAAAGATCCGGCTCAACAAATGGCCATGAAGTTATTGGGCAACATGGGGCCGCTAACGTTCTTTTCATCTCAAGAACTGTGGAAGTTGACTGTGATCAAAGCGATTAATCTTTCTCTAAAGTACGGTTTTGTAGCGGGAGGGTCTTACTGCTATTCATGTTATGGAATTATCCTAAATTCAATTTTAGGGGATTACCAATCGGCTTATGAGTTTGGCAGACTCGCTCTGACTCTCAGCGAAAATTCAAATAACTTGTCTCAAAACTGCCAAGATAGTGTGATCTTTGCCAATTACTTAAACTGCTGGGTGAAACCGCTCAAAACCACGGCTGAAATTAATAACGAAGGTTATAAAGTTGGCTTGCAATCGGGCAATTTGCAATGGACTGGTTATAACCGGATGTTTCAAACCATTACCTATTTCTTCCAGGGTATGAATTTGAATAATCTCTTGGAAGATATTGGCAAGTCGCTCCATTTTTGCGAGCAAACTAAAAATTTCTGGGCAATTGATATAATTATTGCTAATAAGATAGCAATTTTAAATTTGATGGGCGAAGAGGATGAAGTTAGCGAAAAACAGCATTTAGAAAATTTCCACAGCCGTAAAAGTATGGCAGCGCTGTGCGAGTTTTATGTTTTAAAAGCGCAGACTTTATATCTTTATGAACAGTATAGTGAGGCGCTAGAAGCATCCGATCGCGCGGCAGAACTTATCGATTATTTGATGGGTCACATTTCTAGTGCTCACCATCATTTTTACCGTTGTCTGATCTTAACGGCTCTGTATTCAGACGTTTCTGAATCGGAGCGAAAAGATTACTGGGAGCAATTAGAAGCTAATCAGAAACAAATCAAAATTTGGGCGGACAACTGCTCGGAAAGTTTCGCACATAAGTTCTGGCTAGTGGCGGCAGAAATGGCGAGAATTTCAGGTCGAGATTTGGAGGCGATGGATTTGTACGATCGCGCGATAGCCGAGGCCAGAGAGCATGATTTTATTCAGAATGAAGCGCTGGCGGCGGAACTGGCTGCTAAATTCTGGTTGGCGAAAGACAAAGAAGAATTTGCCCAAATCTACTTGACTAAAGCCCACTATGGCTACCAATACTGGGGTGCTAAACGTAAAGTGGAGAGTTTGGAGGAAAAATATCCCCAATTAATCGCTAGAACATCAGGGAAGACAACCACTCAAACAAAAGTTAACCGAACAACGATTAACGCTACTACCACTAGCAGCAATTTGGGAGATACGTTAGATTTAACTACTGTGATGAAAGCTTCGCAAGCGATTTCGGGTGAAATAGTTTTGAGTAGGCTGCTGGAAAGATTGATGAAAATTGCGATCGAAAATGCGGGGGCCCAAAAAGGTTTTTTGATTTTAGAAAAAGCGGGAAACTGGGCGATTGAGGCGGAAGGTTCGGTGAAGGAGGATGAAGTTAGTGTGCTGCGATCGCTTCCTCTCAATCCAACAGCAGCTTCTGGGGGTACTCCTTTGCTGGCAAGTGCGATCGCCAATTATGTGATTCGCACTCAGGAAAATGTGGTGTTAAATAATGCCGCTCAAGAAGGACAATTTACCCGCGATCCTTATATTGCAGCCACTCAACCGAAATCTATTCTTTGCACTCCTCTGCTGCACCAAGGTAAGCTGACGGGCCTTCTTTATTTAGAAAATAACCTGACTGAAGGGGCTTTTACTACCGATCGGCTAGAGCTGTTAAAACTGTTATCTGCCCAAATTGCTATTTCCATTGAGAATGCTCAACTTTACAAAAATTTACAGGAGTTTAATCAAAACTTAGAGCAATTAGTGAGCGATCGTACTCAACAATTATCGAACACCCTAGAGGCTTTAAAAGCCACCCAAACTCAGCTAGTCGAATCTGAAAAAATGGCATCTCTGGGAGGATTAGTTGCTGGTGTTGCCCATGAAATTAATACTCCCATCGGAGTGGGTGTCACTGTTGCTTCAGCTTTGGCAGAAAATACCACAGAATTTGCATCTATTTATAAAAGTGGCAAAATGAAGCGATCGGATTTAGAAGAGTTTGTCGATATTGCTAGTCAAAGCAGTAAGGCGCTTCTAATTAACCTAGATCGGGCGGCAGCATTGATTCAAAGCTTTAAGCAAGTAGCAGTCGATCGCTCTAGCGAAGAACGACGTACTTTCCAGATCAGACCTTATCTTGATGAAATTTTATTACAATTAAAACCCAAGTTGAAAAATAGCCAACATTCGCTTAAAATTAAGGGAGATAGCAAGATTGCCATAGATTCTTATCCAGGAGCCTTATCCCAAGTTGTGACGAACTTGCTGATCAATTCTCTGATTCATGCCTACGAACCAGGAATTTCTGGGGAACTAATCTTTGCTTGGAAGCAAGAAGGTAAGTGGCTAAAATTTGAATACGCCGATGAAGGTAAAGGAATTCCCCCAGAAAACTTAAGTAAAATTTTTGAGCCATTCTTTACCACTAAGCGTGGTCAAGGTGGCAGTGGGTTAGGGTTACATATTGTCTACAATTTAGTCACCCAAAAACTCAAAGGTGAAATTGAATGTCTAAGTGAGGTTGGAAGAGGAACCAAGTTTATTATTAAATTACCCATGCAAATTGATTCACAAATGTAGAGTTCCAATTCCGATTTTCTGGCAAAGATAACTAAGTAAGTCCACCTCATTAAAAGTAAAATAAGGATGACTGAAAAGGTTGCTGTGTGACTCTTCTCCCTTCTGCCTTTTTCTTAACAGGTTTTGTAACTTCAAACCTAACAATTAGTAAAAAATAAAGGTGTACAGCAATGAAAAGTGATTTTGACGATTTGTTAACTAAACCATCTCCAGAAACAGTATTCTTTGCCGAAGCAATCGACTCGGATGACGAGATATTGTTTGCAGATGAAACCACAGAAGAAAAGCTGACTGAAAGTTGGAAAATTTTAGTTGTAGATGATGAGGATCAAGTTCACACCGCTACCGAAATTTCACTAAGGAAGTTTGTCTTTGAAAACAAATCTTTAACCTTCATTAATGCTTACTCGGCTCATGAAGCTAAACAGCTAATCCAAGAAAATCCTGATGTTGCCATTATCTTACTTGATGTAATTATGGAAACAGATGATGCTGGCTTAAACTTTGTTAAATATGTCCGCGAAGTCTTAGGCAACCAGTTAGTGCGAATTATTTTACGCACGGGTCAACCCGGACAAGTACCTGAAAAAAGCATTATTATCAATTACGATATTAATGACTATAAAACTAAAACTGAATTAACGACATCAAAGCTATACACTACGATGCTAACAGCTTTGAGAAGTTTTTCTCTAAGTCATAAATTGCAGTCTGAAATAGAGCGGCGCGAACAAGTAGAGAAAGCACTCCGTATCAGTCAAGAAAAAGAGTACCAAAAATCTATTGCCTTAGAACATTTTGTCAAAGAACTGCAAGAAACACAACTCCAGCTAATTCAAAGTGAAAAAATGTCTAGTCTCGGTCAATTAGTTGCAGGTGTCGCTCATGAAATCAACAATCCGGTTAACTTTATTTACGGCAATCTCTCCCACGCCAACGACTATATTAAAGAACTCATTAATATGTTGAATCTTTACCAAAGATATTACCCGCAACCCGAAGCAGAAATTGTCCATGAAATAGAAGATGCAGAGTTACCATTTATCATAGATGATTTACCAAAATTGCTTTCTTCCATGCAGTTAGGGATCGAACGCATTCGGAATATTGTTCACTCTCTACGCAATTTTTCGCGGTTGGATCAAACTGAAATTAAATCAGTAGATATCCACGAAGGCATTAATAGCACTTTGATGATCTTACAGCACCGACTAAAGGCTAAGTCTGATCGGCCTGCTATTAATGTGATAAAAGACTATGGTGCATTGCCGCTTGTGAACTGTTATGCCGGTCAGCTCAATCAGGTGTTTATGAACCTTTTAGCGAATGCTATAGATGCTTTAGAAGAGCGGCCAAGTAGAGAAAATGGTGCAGTTTTTCACCCCCAGATTTTGATTCGGACTGAAGTTGTACCCGGCAATTCGCATGACAACATTGGCTCGGCTTCCCACATCCTGGTAACAATTTCTGATAATGGTGTGGGCATGACAGAGAAAGTTCGTGCTAAACTTTTCACTCCCTTTTTTACTACTAAGCCCATAGGAAAAGGTACAGGCATGGGATTGTCCATCAGCAGAAAAATTCTGATAGAAAAACACTGCGGTCAATTGGAGTGTATTTCTACGCCAGAGCAGGGAACGCAGTTTATTATTGATCTGCCGACTATCTGTAAAGCCACTAATATCGCCGTAGCTAATGCCTAGAAAACTTATCTGGCTGAGTTGATCATATACCGGTTTTCAGTTGCATGAGAATCGGGTAATTGCTAATTCCTCATTCATCGGAATTCTGACATAATTTTTTCCCGCATCAAGTCCCCACCACAGAAAAGGGGGGACTTGATGCGGCTTTAGCCACATTTTTCTAACTTAATTGTGTTGGTTTTCAATATATTTTTTAACAATCTCTTCCGAGGCGTTACCCACTGTGCCGTAAAAATACAGCCTATTTCATGTATATTTAGTAGACTGCATTCCGTAGAGAAGCAGAAAAAATGAAACTTTATGCGATCGAGTTTCGTAAAAAAATAGTTAAAGCCTATGAATCCGGTGCTACATCAGTTAGGGCGCTGCTGAATTGTTGAGCGCGTAAATACAATATTAACACATCCTGATAGCTCGTTTTACAGGAAAAACTTTTTGTTATTCTACATCAGGCAACAAGTTGCTCAGACATTCCCTTCGATTATTAATTCACTATCTAAAATTTGCTAATCTTCCGATGCCCTATCAAAATCAAAGAAATTATTTTGGTTTTATGCGATCGCCGGCGTTGCTTAGTGATACCCTAATTCAGAAACGGCTTTTTGTATAGTAATTTAATCCAGCCGATCAACGCTTTTCGCTTTGCCGTAAATGTCGCCCGATTTCTTGATGACATACGTGCCAAAAATACAGGGATAAATTCAGAAGAGCTAATAATTTAGTGCCATCTTCTAACATCGCGTGTACTCCTAGACTTTGAGACTCAAAAATATCCTCAAACCGTGAGATAGCAAACAAGAGGAATGCTGCGACTAATGGCAGGTAAGGAGTGGTTTTGATGTATCGCCAAAACTTAACTCCGTAAAGGAAAACAGCCGTACCATAAGACAAATAAATAAATTTGCTAGATATGCCCAACCGAGAAAGAATCAAAGTCATCCGAAACCTGTCATCCAGGAAAAAGACTCCGAGTAGTAATGCACTAAAAAATAAGAATATCCCCGATCGACTCCGCGGCTCTTTTTGGCGCAACACTCCGAAAGTAAATGCACAAATTGCTACTGGGATGCACCAGAGGACTTCGGAAACTCCGGTGAGAATGCCTTCGTAAGGGAACCAGACATTAAAAGGATCACTAAACAGGCGTTCAACAGCGTCTCCCTGCTTGTTGAGTTTTGCGTATACGCTCAGGCCGACTAAAATCAGGACAGTCAGAGTGTTGAAAGCAGCTAAAAACGGGACAGACAAAAACTTTTTTTTGAAAAATTCTAAAGAATTTGAAAAGTTGGGAATTTTATCGAATAAAGGCAGATGCTTCATAAAAAATGTCTCCTAGCAATAGAGTTATTTACTTATTCACTGGTAGCCAAACCACAAAGGTAGTGCCACGATCGGTTGGATATAATAAATTAGTTTCTGCAGATGGCAGCCATTCACGATTGACTGGGGAAAATACTTCTATTTCTCCTTGCATTTGGCGGACTAAATCGCGGGCGATCGCCAAACCCAATCCTGTGCCGGGAATTTCTGTCTGCGCTTTTTCTCCCCGGTAGTGTCGCTCAAATAAATGCTCTAAATCCTGGGGAGGAATGCCGGAACCTGTGTCGCTGACGGCAACTGCTATGGCAGGCAATTGGCTGTATCCTGCCCGATCGCCATCCGCTGCTTTGTACCTGACTTTAATATAAATTTGGCGGCCGGCAGGGGTATATTTCAAAGCATTGTCAATTAAATTGCTCAAAACTTCGCGCAAAGCTCGATCGTTCGCCCCGACTGGTGGCAAATCCGCCTCCAGGTCGGCTAGCAATTTCAGATGCCTTTCAGATGCGATCGCCTCGGCGGAAATTAACAGCGGTTTTAAGACTTCTGCCACAAAACAGGATTCCTGCAAATTGGCCGCAGGTGACAGCGACAGAGGAGAATGCCGGATTGATTCCACATTGGACATGGCTTTTTCTGAAGTGCCCGATGGCAGTTTTAGATGTGCTTCGCCGGTGTCAACAGTTCGATCGAACTGGCCGAGCAACTCTTGCAGCCGATCGCTCTCTCGGACAATACTAAAAGCCACATTGCGGTTTTTGTCTTCCGGTACCAGCCGCCGCGCTAACAACTTGCCAAAAGTTCGCAACGCTGTCAGCGGACTTTTGAACTGGTGCAGCAAATTGTGCATCGTGTCGTAAACCTGAGCCTGGATTTGCCGAGTTGCGCCCAATTCCTGGTGCATCCACTGCGATCGCTGGTCTAAAATGCAGGCTAGGGCTAAGGTGCGAGCAATTTGTTGTATTTGAGCCTCCTCTCGCTCGTTCCAAGGCCTGTCTTGCCGACCGCTGACTAGGAGTCCCATTACAGCTCCCTCGTGTATCAGAGGCGTCACAATTTGCCTGCCCTGCTGCCACACATTCTCCGGGCCTTGGCACTGATGGGAACTGCGCTCCTTGCCCGGAAGTCGCTCGGGTGCGATCGCCCCTACGGTTGATTCTTCCACTGGAAGAACCGGCGGCGCTAGCAGTCGCGGCACTGGTTTTACTGTCGAGCTTTCGGGAGATTGCAACCTCAACCCCTGATTTTCTTCCGATTCGGCTGAGGTTTCTGGGTAAACCGCGATCGGCACCAACTTTGCTTCGCTGCCTTCTACCAACTCTTGTGTCAGGTATACCGCGCTGAATTTCGCTCCCAAACTAACGGCGATGGCCACCTGCGAGCGGCAAAGTTTGACAAATTCTGAACTGGCTGGCATTAACATGAGCGCCACATTAAGATATCTAACGGAATTCTAAGTAAATTACAAATGATCGGCCACCGATTACTGATGAGAGACTTCTAGATTTCAGGTTTCTTCCCTTTGATAGAAGGCAGCTATCTTGAAGGCATGGGGCTTTCATGAACCAAAACTGCCCCGCATCGCCGTCCGCGCAGCTTCCACCGATCCCCAAGCTTGGCTTTTGGCGGAACTTGCGGCCAGCCATACCACAACCGTTACACTTTTGTCGATCGGCACGAATGTTAAGATTATGTCGATATATTAAAAACAGTTGATTTTTTGAGCTAGAACGGATATACTGACCTCGGATTTGGTAGCTATCATTACAACCTGTCTGCTCATACTGTCTGCTCACAGAGGAGGTAAAGAAATTGGCCAGGAGACGCAAACGCAAGAGTCGCCGCCGACAAGAAGGACGCAGAATTTTAGAGTGTGTGCCTCAATATAGCATCGAGAGCGGCGAAGATAAACCCGTAACAGCGGCTCGCAAGTTCATCCATGCAGAAGGCATTGCTCCCCCAGCTTTGCTGTTAGTCAAGCGTAACGAGCATACCACTGACAGATACTTCTGGGCTGAAAAAGGTTTATTTGGAGCCCAATACGTAGAAGAGAACCATTTCTTGTTTCCCAGCTTAAAGGTGATGTTGGAAGCTACCACAGAAAAAATTCCTGTGGTGTCAGCCAGCCGCGCATAGCTCAAAATGTTTAGCTCAAAACATTGACAGCAATGTTTTTCTAAGTTTTTTAACAAAAGCGCGAGAGTTCTCATTGTCTGGAGAGTGCCAACTGAAATTTCTGCGAAAAGTCCTTATGAATTAGGGTATAAGGAGCCATCGCAACAGGCTTGATCGCAGCCCAAGGGCGATCGCCACAATTGGCACTTTCACGATAATGGTTTTTTTTGACTGTTTGGTCGATCGAACAAGGGGAGCAAAAAAACAGCCAACGAGATAGCCGCTCTTGAGTCATCCGTTTGTCTGCTCAAAGTCTAACTACGGCATCTAGCATATCAAAAAACGTTCCGCGTCAAACTTTTAATCGATCGGTTTCAAATCTAAAGCTTTTTGCATGGCTGCTAGTTCATCGCGGTGAGCTCTGACAGTAACAAAGCTCTTGGTTTGGCTTCCAGACTCAGCAACTGATTCGAGTTTGAGCGAGACTTGCTCCGAGCGTCCAGCTTTTTTCCAGTAAAATATGCCCGCCAGCGGGGACAGCAGTACCAAAGCTAGGAAAATTTGACCTGAAGAAGGAACTAGCATTCCCAAAACCAGTCCCAAGCACAGAGTGCCACCTGCACTTAGCATGGTTAGAAAAATAGCTAAAAACCAACTAGGCCGCACAAAACCTTCAAAAGTGACTTTATAGTTGGGAGCATCGACGGCTACAACTCGGTAAGCCCTAGAAGCAAAATACTCTTGTAGCTGGGTTAACAGTGACTCTTGGGCGCTCTCGGAAGCCAGCTTGATTTGTTCGATTCGAGCTTTGACTGAGGCCTTGATGAAGAAAAACAAGCCTACAGCCAGCAGCAGCGTGATTACAAACGTTGAAGAAAGAACAGTAGTATCCATAGTATCCATCGGTAGAAGTTTGTGTAATTGAAATTATCTACTCTTACTTTACAGAACTTTACCGATGAAAGCGATCGAGGACTTACGCAGACACTTTTTTAACAATTCGCAGAAAGCTTTGTAGCAAGGCGTTTTTCTCCCCATCACCAAATTCCCATATCTCCCCATCATCCCTAATTCTCAAGTGACCGTGCGTAAGTCCTGACGTTGTGTAGCTGCTTTAATCGCTGTGTGGCGATCGAGCAAAGCGAAGGCAAGGAAGGCAAATCGCTTTGCAAGTAGCGCCAGCATCTCCAGGGTTTAGGCATCCGATTCCAACTCGGCTAACCTGTGTGACCAGTTTCTAAGGCGCGGGAACGACGCTCTGACGCACCGTTTCCCTGACCAATGTAATCGTGCCAGAGACGAGCGAGGTCTTGAGCTTGGTGCCGCCACTCAGCGAGGATTTGATACATCCGGCGGGGGCGGCCGCGTCCTTCTACTTTTTTCCAGTAACCGGTGATTACGCCTTCATCTTCGAGGAATTTCAGAGCGCTGTAGAGAACGGTATCAGAAAGGCGGTAGATGGGGAATTCCCTTTCTAGTTGGCCAATCAGTTCTGTACCGTAGGAATCTCCGCGCAATAACACGGAGAGAATGTAACACACAGCTAATTCCTTGTTTAGATAAACAGGAGGGGGGTCTTGAAAAAATTGATAGATATGTTCAAACTTCATCTGTCTTGTCCGCTGGAAACTCTCGTGATACCGTCAGGTTAACGAGAGAGGAAAGCGGGGCGGGGTGTGCCGCTTCCCAATGATTAAGTGGGACACCGGGGAAACAGAGGTGCAGTATTTCCCCAGTGAATGTTGATAGCCCCAAACGCTTGTCCTGCACTTCGGTAATGTTTGCCTGCGCCTTGGTTGAGCAGCACTGGCGTAACTAGCGCAATTTTGTTCCTCTTCCAATCTATCGCAGCGACTATTGTCAAGTGTGCGATCGCCTGCAAGAGTTGGCAGTTACTTTGGGAGTTAGTGTTTTAACTGAATTTGCAGTTAATGTTTGCGCTCTAGCTTGGCTTTAAACCGAACTCAGGCCTAACATGGCGCGCAGTGTAAAAGTTAGAAAGACAACAGTCGCTACAATCGAACTAATCAGGGCGATCGCAGTTGCCGGTCGATCGAGCAGGGGTTTGAGTCGCTCGAACAGGAAAAAGAAAATTCCCAGACATATCGTAATGAAAAACCGGGGGTAGCGAGAGACGTTATTAATAAAATCTTGCATTTGCTTGGTGGGGTAAAGTGTCACAGCTCGATCTTTGACTGGTAACACTTGTGAGCGAGTTAGACAATTTTGGCACAGCCGAAGCTAAATCTGCCGATCGGGCGATCGGGCATTTTTGCCGGCGAGGCTGACATATATAATTCTAACGAAAACTTTTCGCCGATCGCTCCGGCACTCTCTGTTTAATGCCGGAATGCTAAGTCCGGTGACAACTTCAGAAGTATTTATATTGAGTTCTAGTTGTGATAAATATTATAGTGCCGTTATTTCTAGATAAATGTCTGCTTCCGCACCTTCTTTCGTCTTGCCACGTCCCTTTCTGCAATGGCCCGGAGGCAAAACTAGGTTGAAGATATTAAAAACCCAGAGAATCACACTATGCGAATTTTAGTCTTGGATCTGCGACCAAATCCAATCGCTCCAGCTTCGGACAGTACAGTAACGCCTTTCTATAGTTTTCTCCTTGATGCCTAAGCTATTTTTTGACATTACTTGACAAATTGCATCTTTTGACGGAGGTTCCCCACCCTCGAATGTTAACTCAAATACTTGATGAAAAACTTCATGTTCGAGAATCTTTTTAATTAAAGCTAGATATTTTAGCTTGTGCCTCATACCTAATATTGACCTACCTTCATTCGTTAAACAAAAAGTCACTTGAAGAGTTACAGGGTTTTGATATTTATGAATCAGTCCAATATATCGACCAGCCGCCGTGTAATATTGCGTCTGCCTGACATTAAACTCATAATTTTCTGTAATATCATCCTGAGTTAAGTCTTTTTCTAATAACAATGATAGTAAATCTACTACTCTCTCAAATCTATCAGCTTGTGGGAAGGGAACATCAGGTTCTGAAATTACTATCACATTACTGAATACATCAGCAACATCACTGAGTTGTATTTTTTCAGGAGCGATCGTATATTTTTTTTGTTCTACTATTTTCAGAGAGTTATAATTTAAAATATTCCCAAATTCATAAATAAAAAAGCTAAAAACGTCGTTAGAGTATGTCATCAATACGGGAATAACTTTTTTAGTAATTTTTTTTGACCACAATCTATAGGGATAGTAAAGTTGTCTAATCAAAAAATCGTCTATGGCGTAGTTCTTAGCTTCTATCAAGACAAAATAGTTGTCACTTTCAAATCCTGCATCTATCTCACACTGAGAATTTTTAACCTTGATTGAATAGGGTTTATTAGCGAGGTAATTTATAATATTAAAATCAAAAGACTCTGTAGACATTCTCCCAGAAACAGTATAAGCTGTTTTTTCACCGAATAAATCATCTATAATACCGATATTAAATGCACAGTGCAAGGCCGAACTTTCAGAATATAAATTTGTGTAATCTATACTCTCTATCCCGGGAGGAAAGTCAAAAGGAATCACTTCAATTTCACTATCATATTTAACTTTCAAGTGCGTATCAAACTTACCGATAACATATTTTGAGCGAGAGATTGGCAAGATTGATAGATCATTTGCTCGAAATATATCTGGCAAATTGACCAAGTGATCGAACTTTGCCATCAGCCTGCTTTCTCTTTGCTTATTGATTTGAGCCGCTTCTATTTCAAAACAACCATTTCGAGCGACTTCTTCTAATATTTTATGCGTTTCAAATAGTGTTTCCCAAGCTCTATCGTTTGCAGTTTTCTTTGTTTTACTCATATTTATTGAGCCGGAATTTCATAATTTAAAACTAATACTTCATCAACTCTACCTCTTTTCAAGGCATTTGAGTTGATACTTCTCGTTGCCCTAACTTTTATAATTGTATCCTGATAATCCTTGTACAAATCCAGAATAAAATCCGTACAAGAATTACTCAGCATTACCTTGCAACCTCTTTCATGTAAAGCGTCAAACTCTTCTTTTAGTCGTTCTTGTTCGTCTCTATTAAAGCCATTCACATCATAACCAGTAAAAGAAGCTGTTTCCGAAACAGGATCGTAAGGAGGATCGAAATAAACAAAATCTCCTTTTTTTGCATCTTGAACAGCTTTGGCAAAATCCTGATTTAACAGCGTGATATTATTGCTATTTAAGTATTTGTTCACAGCTCTTAAAACAGCGTCATCTAAAAAATTGGGATTTTTATACCTACCAAACGGAACATTAAACTGACCTTGGGAATTTACCCTAAACAAGCCATTATAGCAGGTTTTATTTAGATAAATGATTCGTGCTGCTTTTTCCACTTCAGACAAAATTTCATATTTTTTCGTTGAACGATCTAAGTCTCTCATCTCATAATAAGACGTTTCGCTATTGCTATATTTATCCTTGCTTAATTCCTCCATCAGCTCATCTAAGGAGTCTTTGATTACTTTATAGCAGTTAATCAGTTCTTTATTGCTATCATTGATAACAGCTTTTGGGCGCTGTAACTCAAACAAGAGTGCACCTCCACCTATGAAAGGTTCATAGTATGTATTTTTGCTTATCAGCTTGGGAACATACTTAACAATTTCTGGCAATAACTGCCTTTTACCTCCTACCCACTTTAAGAAAGGTCTTACTAACGGATTAATTTTCCCTCTTACTAACGTATCGCTTTTCACTCAGATACCTCTAACGCTACCTATCAAAGAACAATACATTGTAAGTTGAATTTTAGTTCAAGTCAAGAGGAAAGGGTGATATTGATTCAAGGTGTAAGTCGCAGTTAAATAGATCGACCAAAACACCTTGACATAAATCCATTCATCTGATATGTCTGGGAAAACAATCTAAATTAAGCCGATCGCACTTCGATCACTCCCCTGTCAAAAACCCGTTTGTCAGTACCAATAGAACTGACAAACATCCGGTCTTCATAGACATCAAACGTCGCAAAACTCAGCCGACTAGCAGAAAACTCCGTCCACTCAGAACGCCCCACCGCACGCGTGCCGCCGCCGGCACCGCAAATTAAATAAGTCGTACCGTTAATCGAGCGAGTGCGTTCGTAACTGTGCTCGTGTCCGTTGATATAAAGCTGCACGCCGTACTTTTGAAACAAAGGCGTCAAAGTCTTAATAAAAGGTTGATTCACTCCGTACAGGCCAGAGGAATAAATCTGGTGGTGACCGAACACAACTTTCCAAGGTGCGGTGCTCTGACTCAACTCTTTTTCCAGCCAAACAAGCTGATTTTTCCAATCCGCATTGTGATTCGTATCTAAAGCAAAAAACTGTACGGGATCGCGGCGAAAAGTATAGTAGCGACCTTGCATATTAAAACCCGCATATTTAACTTGCGGATCGCCGTTAGCAGTGCGGATATCGTGATTTCCCAGACAAGCATAAAATTTTACACCTTGCTGTAATAAGGGCTGATAAGGCCGCTCGAAAACAGCATTAATTTTTTCAATTTCGCCGTTATTGTAGATATTGTCGCCGGCGAGAACAGCAACATTAAAAGGGTTTTCCCGGTGATATTGCGCCATCGCCTCAGCCACAGCATACTGACCTTCAGCGCCGGTACCGGTGTCGGCTACCGAAATAAAGCGTAAAATAGGCGGTGAGGCCGGCCAAGGGACGATCGCCCTTTGGGCCTCAACGTTAGGCACAACAGCATTGGTGTCTCTACCGAAGGAAGTCCGAAGCTGAATCATTTTCGAGACTCCGGCAAAACCTAAGCTGCTGAGACTGCCTAAAATTAGAAAGTGACGGCGTTTGATGCTCATTTTGATTCCGTTACAACTAAGTTAAATGATAAATTAAGGTTGAGATGGCTCAACTAAAATTTATCGCTTTTAAATATATTTGGAACGCCCGAAGGCAGAAAAAATGTCAGAAGAACAACTAAACCAGTCAAGTCCAGAACCGTCTCAATCTCCGACACCGCAGGTTGATTCGGCTGCAAAGTCTGCCCCCACTGGCAGCAAAACTCAAAATGCCAGCAGCGCGGTTCCCAAAAATCAGAGAATCAAAGCATTGATTGCCTCGATTGGGAATTTGGGAAAAAAAGGCAAAAAATTACCAGCCGAACCGCCGCTGCAGGCCCAAAAGCCGATCGCGCCCACCGCTGCTGACTCAGCAACAGTAACTCCTCCCGCTGTTGCTGCAGAAGTTAACAGCGTGCCACCAAAAGTTGCTGTAAAAGTTGATAAAAAGCCTGTATCCCAACGCAGGGAAGGGAGTTTTTTAGAGAACGTCGGTGTACTTTGGCAAAGTATTGTACGGCTAGTGCGATCGCTACTGCCACCATCTACGAACCAGAAGCTGTCCGATCCAATTTTAAACGCCGCATTAGCAGCAATTCTGATCGTTGTAGTCGGTTTAACTTTCAACAGTTTCTCAGCAAAACCGCCTGAGAAAGTAGCAAAAGTGCCTTTGCCAGCAGCGCAGCAATCGCCGCCAACGTTTGGTGATTTTATGGCATCGGGAACGCCGAAATCGCCAGAGGCGATCGTACCATCTGAGCCAATCTCTGCTAAATTCAAAAGCAAGTTGCCCGATTTAGTGGCTCCAGAAAAACCGCAACCAGTAGAAATTATCCCACCGCCGCCGCTGACGCCTGAACAGTCTCTGATTGCTGGGATTCAAAATCAAGTTACTGACATTAAGAATCGACTGGGCGGCGGTTTAGTTGAGTCTGTTCAAGCTAATTTTTCCAGCAGCATTTTGACAGTAAAAGTCGCTGAAAATTGGTACAAACTCAGCGGAGTTGAGCAAAATCAACTAGCAACGAAGATGTGGAAGGAGGCTAACTCACTCGATTTCAGCAAGTTAGAAATTGCGAATATGGAAGGCAAGTTAATAGCTAGAAGTCCAGTTGTTGGTTCGGAAATAATTATTTTAGACAGAGGAATTAATTAGAATTTAAATTGTCTTTATCTGTCACCCTCATGCCAGCATTACAGTCCAGGACGCAGAACCTAATTATGTAGGCTGTTCCCTGCGTACCTTATGGCTGTTGATTTTTTTGAGGAATCTCGAACTTTTCCAAACTCCGACAGAATGCTACCATTAAATTAATTAACTTTGAGGAAAATTGAAAAATGACAATTTTAACTCAAGTCGAACAAGTAGAAATTGAATATCCCAGCAGCGACGGAGAGCCGATGGCTGAAAGCGACATCACGCGCGATTACATGACTTACAGCGTAGAAGCTGTCAAGCTTTATTTTCAAGAACGTTCTGATGTTTACGTGTCAGCTAATTCTTTCATTTATTATGAACAAGGGAACAACCAAGCGGTTGTTGCTCCGGATATTTATGTGGTGTTTGGAGTTGCCAACCGCAAAAGGGATAATTATAAAGTTTGGGAAGAAGGGGGAATTACTCCAGATTTTGTGTTAGAAATTACTTCGGAAACAACTCAGACGAAAGACCAAGAAACTAAACCGGAAATTTATCTGGGTTTGGGAGTTAGGGAATATTTTCAGTACGATCCGTCGGGAGATTATCTAAATCCGATTTTACAGGGAGTACGTTTGATAAACAATCAGTACGAGCCGATTGCAGCCAACAATATCGCTTTCGATACGCTGTGGTTGTTCAGTGAAGTGCTGGGACTGGAATTGCATATAATTTCAGGAGAATTGAGGTTTAGAGTTCCTCAAACGGGTGAGTTTTTGAAGACTCACAAGGAAGAAAACCTGGGACGACTGGCAGCGGAGTCAACATTGCGATCGCTCGTAACTCAACTCTTAAATTCTGGAATGAGTCTGGAACAGGTGGCGCAAATGATGAATTTATCTACCGTGGAAGTGAGACGATTGGTAGGGGAAAACTTTTGAACGCACTTATAGCGATAAGGTGCGCCATAAGCACCCTGCATCACACAATATGAACAGTCAACAGTCAACACTCAACAATTAACTAATCAGGGCTTACGCAGTCCCACTAAAGAAACCGGGTTTTTTACGAAAATACTTGGTTCGAGCCAGCAAATTCGGTAAAAAACCCGGTTTCTGGGCTCTTGTGCGGTCAACAGTCAACAGTCAACAGTCAACAATCAACTCATGACTAGAGAGGCTTATTAGTAGGTTTAAAACCCTGCTTTTGAAAATAAGTTCGGAATACCTCTTGAGCAATTGGTGCCGCCGATACAGAACCAAATCCGCCGCCTTCAACTATAACTGCGATCGC
>JARCMA010000650.1 GCA_030248405.1 Microcoleus sp. MP8IB2.171 | reverse complement strand
CCACTGTTGGTAAGAACCTCGATAACCTTTTGGTCTACCGAAAACTACCATTGCATCCGGTGCTTGAGAAATTTTGTTATTTCCTTCCACTGGATACCACAGCAAGTTTCCGGCCACGAAAACATTAGCATCGTTAGCGAATAACAGTTCTAAGTTTTCCTTAATCCAGACGATTAATCTAAATTGCTCCGTATTGTCTGACATTGGTTCGCCGTTGTCGTCAGGGTAGATGATTTTTGATTTGTCGGGAGATTGCAGTTCTGTAACCATTGCTGTTTCCCCAAATTTGCTCATGACTTTATTTTATTATAGACGAACTGCGGGCGATCGCATTTTCGACCATCTTGTACGGGCGGGTTCACCTTCTTAAAAGACTTATTGCATAAATTTTTGATTGATAAATCAACCGCATATCTAAGGCAGATGCACGCAGATAAACGCAGATAATTTTATAATTGAATATCGAATGCTACAATCTTGTCTAAACTTCTAAATATTTTTCCTATAAATGTGGAACGGGCATCTTGCCCGTTCCCAAATCCCACCCTAAATCCCTTACAACTTAACTGCTAAAAAGAAACAATTAAGTAACCATTCAGGAACTTAGCACCAGTAACAGACTTGCCAGTCAGCGCCGGAGGAAGCAAAATATTACGCCGCTGATCGCCCGCTTCGATAGTCACTTCCGGCCCGGATTGAATCAATTTAATTTCTTTCTTGTCAAACCCAGGCAAAAACAAACTAACTTGACGCTGTGCAATGTTTATGTTAATTGGTTTAGGAGCTTTTCCCGCTTCAGAAAAATCTGGCAAAGCATCAATTAACGGCTGCCAATTATTATCACTGTGCGCCGGCACCGCAACTGCTGTCAAAGGATCAAAATCAGCAGCAACAGTTTCTGTAATCGGTGATTGATTCACAATTACACCACCGACAGTCAAACCAATTTGTTGAGAACTTCCCCACAAATAGCGCGCAGTGGCGATCGCACTTGCATCCCCAGTCGTCACCAAATAAGCAGCCGTGCGGTTCGGATCTGCCAGCGCTTCCTTACCCTTATCCAACAGATTATCGACTTGCTTAGTAGATTGAAAAGCATTGTCTCCCGACAAATCCACAGTCAACACGGTACTGACAACCGGTTGAATAAAAGGTGAAAGCGCTTTCCCCAAATCCGAATCTACCAAAGCTTGACGGAACCTGCGGATATACCAACTCAAAATTTCCGGCATTCCCAGCATTCGCAGCGTATCCATGCCGCCGGTGCCGTCATAAACAATCACATCGTATTGTTTGCTGTCGTCGTATTCCCGAAGTTCGTTTAACGCCAGCGCGCTGTCCATCCCCGGTAACACCCCCAATTCTTGACCGTAAATCTGCTTAAAAAAGGGAGTACGGACATATTCAGCTTCTAATTGTTTAACTTCGTCCCACCTGCGTTCTAGCAGTGGCGCGCTTTGCACCTGTACCGCTTTCAGGTTCGGGGAGATTTCCTGCGGGGCGAGAGTCAGGGGAACTCCTAGCAGAATACCCAATGCAGGGCCCGGATCTTGGCCGAGCAGCAGAACTCGCTTGCCTTGAGCGGCATATTTTTTAGCTGTTGCGATCGCGATCGTACTGCGGCCAGTGCCGCCTTTGCCCAAAAATGTCAAAATCAAAGCCATTTTCTGTTCTCACTGCCAAAGCTTACTCTTTAACATTTAAGCGCAACCTTCAGCCAGAGTGGAGGAGGGAGGACTGTGGAGGAAGAGGAGAGTCGGCGAGTCGGAGAGTCGGAGAGTGGAAGAATTGGGAAAATTTTTCCTCTTCCTTCTTCCTTCTTCCTTCTTCCTTCTTCCTTCTTCCTTCTTCCTTCTTCCTTCTTCCTTCTACATCTGTTAAACGGGTTCTAGCTCATCTTCAAAGAACCAAGTCGCAAAACCGTCAAACTTAACAACCACGCCTACTCCGCTACCGTCAACCATTCTGAATCCATCAACAGTGCCTACTGGATTCTCCTTTATCTTGCCCATCATATTTGCAGGTATCCGATCTCTGAGACGGCGCACCTTCACTCTCTGACCTACTTCTATTGCCACTGAAATTGTTCTCCTGCTCTATATAACCTATATACAACCGTCCATTTTACAGTTTGGCGTCTACTTCGGAACAGCAACACCAGCAGCCGATCGCTCGCTATGATTTTCCCTCGAAATTTCGACCAACTTTCCCTAAAAAACGGTATTCTAGTCGGAGTTGGTCGATCGTCTACCCTGATTCGCTTGGGTTTGCTTCATCAGGTTCCACAGCGGCAAGCTTCACTGGCAGAGGCTGTTCACCACTTAGATAATTATTTTTTATTGATTCGCAAAAAGAATCTTTTTATTAATTGCCACAACTACAGGATTTCTCCCCAATTAGTCATCCTTCAGGCAGAAGCCAAAAAGCATTCAAAAGCAGTAATTAATTTTATGTTTGCTATATATAAATCTGCCCTCTCTGACGTTGACAACGGCGAAATTTCATGCTGTAAAGGACTTTGAGTCTGGTTGGCCAAATTTCCCGAAGGTCAGATTTTAGTAAAGTGCCATGTTGTAACAGTTTACTAAAATCTGACCAAAAAAAGAAGTTTTAATGCTAAACTTTCAGGCTGATAAAGTTTATTTTTGCTGCTGTGTTACGGCATAAAAAATGGAACGATTTCCGGATGTATGCCGTCTGATACAGGAAATGAAGTCGAGGAACTTCAATATGACAAAATTGAAATTATGAATAAAATTTTTACGTGTGGGCGATCGACCAAAATTCCGCTCCTAAGTTTGTCCTTAGCTATGTTCGCCTGTCTGTCGCCCTTTCGTGGGACGATCGCCAGTCCGCTCTCTCCATCCCCCAAACAGCAGTTGAACGCTACTAAAATTATCTCAGTCGATCGACCGCCAGCACTACCCACCGGCTCACAATCTCCAAAAAATCCGGCAACTGTGGCGGCGAATCCATCCCCAGCAGAGACGATAAACGCCCAGGGAACAGCGGCCGGACGATCGCTCGAAATAGAAGAAATTAGCGGTACAGTCAGCTTTAAAGGGCGGCCGGCGGTTGTGGGCGATCGGCTACTCGCCCCCGGAGACGAAATCATCACCGGCCCCGATTCCACAGCCCGTTTAGGCATCGACAACAACATCGGCATCGTCGAAGTATCCGAAAAAACCGCAGTCAAAATATCCGATTTGTCAAGCAGTGCAGGCGAAAATGACACAGCTATTTTTGTCAGCAGGGGGCGAGTCAGATTGTCGATCGGCAAAACTGCTGCGACAACTCCCGCAGCCAACACCT
>JARCMA010000649.1 GCA_030248405.1 Microcoleus sp. MP8IB2.171 | reverse complement strand
GGAGAAATTAAAAGAAGACTATTCATTACTCCAATCCTCTTCCTTCCAGGTAGAGGTCGCTATCAACTGTCAACTGTCAACTGTCAACTGTCAACTGAAGATGATTAATTTAAAATTAGAGTTTTAATTATGTCAGCAAAGCGCATTCTGGTCATCGATGATGAAAAAAACCTCTGCAGCGTGATTCAGGCCTGTCTGGAACATTTAGGCGGCTGGTTTGTACTAAGCGCGCCCGACGGCAGCCAAGGATTGCTGTTAGCTGAAACTCAACTTCCTGACGCTATTCTGCTAGATGTGATGATGCCGGATATGGACGGACTTACTCTGTTTGGTTTGCTGCAAAACAATGCGGCTACTCGGGGGATTCCGGTGATTTTCTTGACGGCTAAGGTGCAGGCGATGGATTTGAGCGAATTTGCTGATTTGGGGGTAGCGGGGGTGATTGCCAAACCTTTCGATCCTTTGAGTTTGGCACAGCAAGTGGCGGAAATTCTGGGTTGGGAACCGTTGTTTTAAACTGGGGTAAAATGCGATCGCCCATAGATCAAACTCGGCAGTTGAAACCGCTACTAGACCAACAAAGTCGGCCCAGCCCGACGGAAGAATTAATGGGGCATTAAAGCCGGATGACGATCGCAAACCCGGTTTCTCGTTCCCAGTCTCTTGCCAAAATTACGCAATTATGTTAGTAAACCGGGTTTCTGCGTCGAGGAAAGTCCTAGTTTTTTCTCTTGTTTTCATAATTTCCTCATTTTTTTGATTTAGCTTTGAGATCGATCAGTGATTGGTTAATTTAAACTCTGATTCCCTAGAAATTCTAGAGATGATCTCAGGGAGTCGGGGTTTTTTGTTACCTGCAAAGCCGATCGGCTATCACCGTATTTACAGGCAGAATAACTCCTCCAGAAGTTACGCAAACTTGCCTCAAGAAGGGTTTTTTTAAACCCGGAATCACAGATACAGCCAAGTTTTTGGCTAAAAAACCAGGTTTCAGCCTGCTAATCCAAGATTTACGCAGATTTCCCTCAGAAACCTGGTTTTTTAACCCAGGAGCACAGATGGAACCAAGTTTTTGGCTAAAAAACCAGGTTTTTGCCTAACTCTTGTAATCTCTGCTTCGGCAAAAGTATATTTATCAAAAAAAATGATTGTCTTCATAATTTCCTCATATTTTTTAGATAAAGTTTACCCCAAGCTCTGGATCTGAAGGTCGATCGCACTTTCAGCACCATTCCGCTGCCAAAGATCGAACCTGTTGTCAGGAGAGTTCGGGGCAGTGATGGTACTTTCGATTAACTGGTGCCCCAGCACAATCAACCTAAATAAGTCAGGATCTAGGCCCTGCATACCAAACAAACCGGGTTTTTTAACCGGGAAAAACGGAGTTTCTGCGCCAGACCTCTAAGTGTTGGTAGGATAACTCAATGCTACAAAAATTAATAACTGAAGATGTGATTCGCGCTCTCGAATAACACCCCAAAAATAAGTCGGTCGTTTGATCAAGAGCCAAACTCGCAATTGCCACTAACAGGCAAAGTCAAGTCTCAGTTAGTTTTTGAAAGAGTGTGGAGATTTTTTAAATGTCTGATCAGCTATCTTATAAAGGTAACAACCAGATTCTGTGCTATTACGCAAATGTTACCAACCTAGTTCAGGTGGTTCGGATTGGGAACATTCCTAATTGGTACTTTGAAAGAGTGATGTTTCCGGGACAGCGACTGATGTTTGAAGCTGCTGCAGAAGCAGTCTTAGAAATTCACACGGGTACGGTGGCAAGTGCTATTTTATCCGACAAGATTCCCTGCTACGTGCTGCGGGTTATAGAAGAGGTAAGTTCCGAGTTTGAGCTGGTGATTACCGAAGAACGATTGGCGGTATTAGCCGGTTAAAATTCATGAGAAATCAGACGAGATCAAGAACGGCCACAAAAATATTAGTTAACGAGTGTTTGGGGACGGGGAAAATGCAGAAAAATATTGTCAATATTACCTTAGCTGTAGTCACAGAGGAAGTAGAAATTATCTTGGAGTCTTATCCGAAGCACCCCTACCAACAAGCTTTTTCGCCTTCGGGATTGCGACAAGATTTAATTGCTTATGTGCTCAGCCGAGTTCCTAATAGATATACTGCGATCGACTCCGGCGAGTCTGTGTCAAACCAAACAGTTCAGGTTCGCTGTTCTTCAGAGCAGTTGCTGCACATAGAAAATTTGATTCATACTGGCATTCGCGACGTGCTGCACAGCTATCAGAAGATAGATTACCGCCTGCCTGAAGAAGTTAAATTTGATTCGAGAGTTGCTAGTTGGTTTTGATAGTTTGTTGTAAATGAGGGAGACGCCGAGATTCTCGGCACTCTCGGTTGGGCGAGGTGGAATTGTCCACGGACTCGATGGTTCAAGACTTTTCGTAATCGCAGCAGCAGTTGCACGGGCCATTGGGATTGACAGCACAGCGCAGAATTTCCGATCGATGGTTAAGAGTTCCTTGGTCTTTTGTGCAGCCAAAGGTCAGGATAGGCGATCGCTGTCCCAATGGCAGTTAGGACACAACCCACTACCGTAGCATAGAAACGCACAGGCAATAACTCGCGATTGCCGCCTTGATTTAGCGTCAGCAGGTCAATCAAGACCATTACCAGCACTGTTACCGCACCACAGCAAAGCGTGTAATTTTTGGCTAAGCCGATGGGAACGAGTAGTGCAGCCACCATAATGTAAGCGATCAGCAGGTAAGGATTATTGGTAGAGGTAATCATGACTTGTACTAGCAGTACGCCAATCAGCGTTCCCAATATCCGTTGAGAAGTCCGCTGAACTGTTGCAAGGCTATCAGGCTTCATGACTAATAGAGTTGTTGCCGCCACCCAAAAGGGTCGAGGTAGATGCAATAAGAAACTGCCCCCGAAGGCAATTGTCGCCACGATGCCATAGCAGAGAGCAAACCGCAACCCTGCCGTTTGTTTAGATTGAATGCGCTGCCAGCCTTCGCCCAGAGCCGGCCCGGCAGTCAAACGATTGACTCGAAACAGCCAATGCTCGATCGCTAAGATCGTAGCTGTCCACACACCACCTGCTAAAAAAACAAAAATCAATCGTCCATCGATTGCAATTAATTCAGTGCCAAAGGCATTAAGCTGCAATGCACCAAATAGGAAGCCTAGCACTGCAAACCGCACCATGATTTCGATCGCCATGTGAGAATTATGCAACCATCCCGCAGTAGTGCCAAGCACCAGAACTCCTAATGCAATTAACTCGGGTGAATGAGTCAGGAAGCTACCGAGTTGGGCACAGCCTGCAATCAGAGCAGAACCGATTAAAGTGCTGAGCAATCGATCTTTCGGGCGAGCATCAATGTTGGCAATATTCACAACATACATACCACCTATCCCGGCAAGAGCACCGTAACGAAGAAACCCTGTTGCAGAGCCGATCGCCAGCGGAACACCGATGCTCAGCGTATAACGAACTGCCTGATCCCAGGGTAGAGATTTGAGGTTGAGCCATGCTTGTTGCACTTGGGTTTGTAGCACCATAGTTAAGCCTAATCGATTTATCTAGCTGCTCAGCTTACTGGTTGAGGCAGTGCTGTAACACCTCCCATCGGTATGAAATTGTGCTGTATCTGTCGCATTGTCACTCAACGGATCTTGCTGCTGGGCAGTATTGTGTAGAGACAGAGCCACGTTGTCTCGGCCCAGCAGAATATCCCGCAATCCGCTTGGGTTAAGGGTAGGCAGGGTTTAACATCAATACGGTTGAGTTAACTCTTTTTTTTGTCCGAAGAGAGCGTATCTATTTTTCAGAGGATTTTGTCTCCAGAACTCTTTGATCCCAAGCGTATTGCGATCTAACCGGAACCGCATTTTATGCGCTCAAAATCCCCAAAAATATGTCATTCCTTCGATGATTCCCCCAGCGCAAGCAGCACCAGCTAAATAATGATGTTTAGTGCCGCATTCGCGATGCCATTCTAAGAGTTCTGACAGAGCATTAGCGACTATTACTCCCCGGACATCCTGTTCAAACATACTGATATCATTGCCAGAATCACCGCAAACTAATGTTGCCTCAGATGGAATTTGTAGGCGCTTTTGTAAATAAGTAAGGGCATTGCCTTTATTGCTAGTTTGCGGTAAAAGATCCACATCACTATTGCTGCTAAAAATGATTTGAGCTGCCAGTCCCGATTCAGTTAACTTTTGTTGCAAAGCCTGGACAGTCGAGCTATTTTCTGCTGCTGGCTCCAGACTATAACTGATTTTCCAAGGATTTTGTTCTTTTAGGGATTGGGGTTTAAGCTGGGAAAACTGCTGAGCTAAAGAGGCGATCGCCATTTTATCCCAGTCTTGAGAAAGATACTCTGCCCAATCTAAATCGAGGATTCCGTCTTGGTAAATTTCGCTGCCTACACCTGCGATCAAATAGTCTGGTGCTAGCAGTTGCTTTTGGGCAATTAATTCGCAAGTTGAAGCATGAGAACGCCCGGTAGCGTAAACCAAACAAATTTGCGATCGCTGTAATTGCAAGCGCTGGTTGAAAAATTGAGTTGCTTCGTCATCTCCGACTAGCGTGTTGTCTAAATCTGTAACTAATAAAAACTTCATTTTGGGAATTAGTCAGGAGTCATCAGTGATCTGGAATCGAGGGCTTCCTAAAATTCTTTTAACTATTTATAAGAATTTGTTAAACAAAACACATTTATAAGCAAGCTTATCGTTTAAGATTGGCCAAATTAAATTTTCAACAAGTGGTGTGAGTGGTATGGTGAATAATTCAACCTCCGTTAAAGCTTTTTGGCTGTCTTTCTTGATTTCTGGTGCGGCAGTGCCTTTGGGGCCGATCGCAGCAACAGCTCAAATTCAGGATACCTCAACTCCAGAAGTTGCGCTAGAAGGTAGTGCCGTCCCTACGGCTACCCCAGACGCAGCGCTGGCAGCAGGTAAGATTGAGATACCGCAGTTAGCGGCGATTACCGCAGAGACTAACTCCGCAGTCGATCGCGCTTTACCCCAAACAGATGCAGCATGGGTGAATAGCGCTTTACCCGACACAGATGCAGCAACAGTCGATCGTGCTTTACCCAAACAAGATATAGCAACAGTCGATCGTACTTTACCCCAAACAGATGCAGCAACAGTCGATCGTGCTTTACCCAAACAAGATATAGCAACAGTCGATCGTACTTTACCCAAACAAGATATAGCAACAGTCGATCGTACTTTACCCCAAACAGATGCAGCAACAGTCGATCGTACAACAACAGCCCCAGAAATAACGGAGGCAATTCGCGAATTGCCCCCCCAGGAGTTAGAAATTGCAAACTCTCCTCAGTCTCAACAAGTTGCTGAAGCCAGCAAAGTTGCCGATATCAGCAGCGAGACGGGCAGCGCTGATGACCTCAGCATACAAGAAGACGCAGCACAAGTCACCTCTGTTTCCCAACTCTCCGACGTGCGCCCCACAGATTGGGCTTTTCAAGCCTTGCAATCCCTAGTAGAAAGATACGGCTGCATTGCGGGATATCCAGACGGCACATTCCGAGGCAATCGAGCAATGACTCGGTACGAATTCGCCGCTGGATTAAATGCTTGCTTAGACCAAATTACCCAACAACTTGGCGGTTCTACTGGTAATTTAGTCAAGCGAGAAGATTTACTTGCTTTGCAAAGATTGCAAGAAGAATTTGCAGCAGAATTAGCTACTTTGCGCGGTCGAGTCGATGCTTTAGAAGCCCGCACTGCCGAATTAGAAGCCAACCAATTTTCAACTACCACTAAACTAAACGCATTTGCTTGGTTTAACCTGACTGGAGCTTTTGCGAGCAAGCGAGTTCGAGTTGAAGCAACCAATGGAAAAGCTGCTCCGCTCGATCGAGTAGCCGGACGCGATCCTGTCACCAACAGACCAATTGTGCAGAAAGTGGACGACCCAGAAATCACTTTCAGCCAGTTAGTTTGGTTGACCCTCACTACTTCTTTTACAGGGAAAGACGAATTGATTACACAGCTAGCTGTAGGTAACGGAAATTCACCAGCCAATCAGTATACTTCAACGGGTCTGTTCAATACATTCGGCACTCCTTTTCTTGATCAAACTGCGGGAGGAAATCCCAATGAAGTTATCCTGCGGGAACTTTCCTATCGGTTTCCGCTTAGCAACAGCTTGCAAGTAGTAGTCGGGCCGAGGATTAATTTCTACCGCTACTTTGACAACAATAGGTTTAACTTTTTCGTAGACGGTGCGAGCAGCTTTAATTCTAACAACAGCCCTTTGTTAAGCGCTACCAGACGCGGTGCCGGTGCTTTGGTTTTGTGGGATATCGGCCGCGCATTGAAACTGCGTTTTGGCTACTTGGGCGAGAGTACGGAATTTTTGCCCACTTCCGTGTTTAATTCCGCTTCCAATCCGTCTCAAGGCTTGTTTGGTGGAACAAATACGACTACAGCAGAATTAACATTCAGTCCGAGCAATCGGACTAATTTGCGCTTTTTGTACAGCCGTTCCAACATCCAGCAAATCGGTGGCTTAATTGGATCTCCTAACAGCAAGCCGTTAAACGGTGTGGCAGATGACGGTTTTGGTGGCCGGCTGGGGAATGCGACTGCCAATACTTATAGTTTCAATTTCGATTGGTTAGTCGCTCGCCGCTTTGGTCTTTTCGGCCGCTACGGCTACGCCGAAACCAATATATTTCCCAAGACTAACCGACCCGACGGCACGATCAAAAATCAATCTTATCAGTTAGGACTTGCATTTCCCGATTTGTTCAAAGAAGGAGCTGTGCTTACGGTGTCATATTTAGTACCTTTTGACTTTACTGGCGGTCGGAGATTTCTGGTTTCTGGCGGAGGGAATGGCGGCACGCAGTACGAAATTGAGGCAACTTATTATTTGCCTCTCACCGACCATATTTCAATCGTGCCAGCATTTTATGCGATCAGCAATGCCAATAATTTCGATAACAACCCGACAATTTTTGTGGGCAATTTGCGGACGCAGTTTAGTTTTTAATTCCACGCATGGGAACCCAGAAACCGGGTTTTTTGACAAAAAGACGCGTTGTAGCCCGCACCCAAGGTAAAAAACCCGGTTTCTAAGTATGGGCGGGGCCGGTTTATATAATTTGTCGATAATTATCAAAAATATAGGCGAACCCGGCCCTACACAATTTAACATCATAGAAGTCCGAATCAAACGGACATTACATGAATTGACACACACTAAATAATTAATCCGTGTATTCATGTTCATCCGTGTAGTGCCTTCCTAATTCCTTCTACTTAATTGGAATTTCGATGATAAATTCAGTGCCTTTACCGGGTTCCGAGTGACACTGCAATTTGCCGTTGTGTTTTTCAACGACAATTTGGTGGGAAATTGATAAACCCAAACCTGTGCCTTTGCCTACGGGTTTTGTGGTAAAAAACGGGTCAAACAAACGCACGATATGATCTTCGGGAATGCCCTGGCCGTTGTCTTTGATCCGAATTAAAATGCTCTTGTCATCAATCGTTGTAGTTTGAATAACAATAGTAGGAGAGATAGAATTGGCGGTGTCTTTTGCTTTGCTGCTGCTTTCTTCCAAGGCGTCGATCGCATTTGCAAATACATTCATAAACACCTGATTTAACAGTCCGGGATGACAGTTTATTTGCGGCAGCTCTCCGTATTCTTTAATCACTTTAATGCCCTGCCAGTTGGGTTTGGCTTTCAGTCGGCTGTTTAACATTAACAAGGTACTTTCTAAACCTTCGTGAATGTCGGCAGTTTTGATTTTAGCTTCGTCCGCCCGCGAGAAATTTCGGAGAGTTTGAATAATTTCTACAATTCGCTCGCATCCTGTCTGCATCGAATTGAGCAATTTTGGCAGGTCTTTTGCTAGAAATTCTAAGTCTATATCATCGGCTTGTTGCTGAATTTTTGCTGGGGGATTGGGGTACTCTTCTCGATAAACCTGTACGATTTCTAACAAGTCTAGAACGTAGCCTCGGACGTGGCAGAGGTTGCCAGCGACAAAGCCAACTGGGTTGTTAATTTCGTGGGCAATTCCTGCTAGCACCTGTCCGAGGGAAGACATTTTTTCGGTTTGTACTAACTGCATTTGAGTTTGCTGCAATTCGCGCAAAGCTGTTTGCAGTTCTTGGGATTTTTGCCGATCGCGATCGGCGGCGGCGGCCCGTTCTTCCTCAACTCCGATCGCCCCGGCAATAATTCCGATCAGCTTGCAGTCGGCTTCTGTGGGGGCGATCGACTCAGTGTAGAGAACGCACACTGCACCCACGTAATTGTCGCCCAGCCGCACTGCTTGTCCCAGATAGCTTCGCAGTTGGTAGCGGATGACAGCGGGATCGATTTGGCCGTAGATCGTCTTCTGCAAGTCAGGAATGGCCACAGCCCGATCGCTTCCTTTGCTGCATACGTCGGTGCAGATGTGGCCCTCGGCGCGATCGACCAGCGGGTAGTCCGGCGGCGCTTGCCAAGTCGCGATCGCGCGCAGCAGACCGCCACCGACGCGGCTGTAGATAGTGCTGCTTCCGCCCAAAAGCTCGCCTGCTAAGGATGTCAGCCGCTGGATGTTCTCAGCGGCGTCGGTGGTGAATCCCAAAAAGCACTCGTTGATTTTGCTGAGGCGGTACTCTGCTTGCCTGCGCGCCGTCATGTCGCGGGAGTTGATCACAATTCCTTTCACAGCGGTGTCTGCTAGCAAGTTGATGCCCACACCTTCAAGAAAACACCAAGAACCGTCAGCGCGCCGGAAGCGACCTTCTAGGGCGATCGGATCGCCTGGATTTGCGATCAGTTTTTCGCCATCGGACATCACCGAGGGCAGGTCGTCAGGGTGGATTAAATCGAGAGCAATTTGACCGGCGAGTTCATCGGGTTCGTAGCCCAAAACTCTTTCTACAGAAGGGCTTTCGTAAACAATGTGACCGCTGGCGGAAAGAATAGTAATGATGTCGGAACTGTTGAGAATTAGCGATCGCCACTTAGCCTCATTTTGCAATAAAGCTGACTCGGCTTGTTTGCGATCGGTAATATCCTCTACCATTTGCAAAATAAACTGTGGCGTTCCCTGACTGCTGTCGATGACAGAGGCGCTGAGGCGTCCCCACCTGATGCTGCCGTCTTGGCGGAGGTAGCGCTTCTCGATTTGGTAAGCTTCGCGGGAGCCCGCGACCAACTGTTGGCGCAACTCGCGCGAAACTTGTGTGTCTTCCGGGTGCGCGCAGTCGTCGAGGCCGACACCCCGCAGTTGAGCTTCCGATCGCCCCAGCATAGCTTGAAATGCCGGGTTAGTGGCGATCGCAACACCTTCGAGGGTAGCGACTACCATGCCGATCGCAGCGCGTTCAAAAATTGCCCGAAACCGCTGTTCGCTGTCTCGCAAAGCTGCATCCGCTGCCACTTCCTGGGTGATGTCCCGGCCTGCGACTGCCAAACCTTTGCGCGAACCGTCGGGGTTGAACAGCGGCACTTTCCGCACTTCAAACAAATTGCTGCCGCCTGTGGGCAAGGGGACAATTTGGCGGCTGGAGGTAAGAGTGCCTGCTTGCCAGGTGGTTTCGTCGGTTTCCTGCCAAGTTAGCAGGATTTCTCTGACTCTCGGATCGGCGGCGGCAGCTAGTTCGGCAGTAGTTTTGCCCTGGTAGTCTGCGGTTTCCCAGCCCAAAAGTTGCAGGGCGCAGTCGTTGGCAATCAGCCACCGCCCCTCGCTGTCTGTGAGGTTGATCGCGTCGGGCACGGCGTCGATCGCGGTTTTCAGCCAGTATTCTTGATTTCGCAGGGCTGCTTCGGCTTGTTTGCGGGCGGCGATTTCGGCGACGGTTCCTTCGTAGTAAAGGATTTCTCCGCCTACGTCGCGGACTTCGCGCACGTTTTCCGAGATCCAGGTAGTGCTGCCGTCTTGGCGGCGGACGCAGGACTCAAACTCTTTCAGGGAGCCGTTTTTGCTGATTTCTGCCATGAAGGAAGCGCGGCGGGTGCGATCGGCATAAAGGTTTTTTGCCGAACATTTGGCGATCAGTTCTGACGGGGAATCGTAGCCGTACATTCGGGCGAGTGCCGGGTTGGCGCTGAGGTAACGCCCGTCTGGGGCGGTTTGAAATATGCCTTCGGTGGCATTTTCAAAGATGCTGCGGTATTTTGCCTCGGCTTGTTTGAGGGCTTCTTCTGCTTGTTTGCGATCGCTGATATCAGCTTGGACGCCGATGAAGTGGGTGACGATCCCGCTGCTGTCGCGCACGGGCGAGATGGTGAGTTCGTTCCAGAAG
>JARCMA010000648.1 GCA_030248405.1 Microcoleus sp. MP8IB2.171 | reverse complement strand
GTGATGATCGCCTACACCGTGCCGGCGATCGTCTTTGGTTCGGCGGCAGGTATCGTGGTAGACCGCTTTTCCAAAAAGCAAATGCTGATTGGCTGTAACGCGATCCGAGCCTTGGCGATCGTCGCTTTGCCGTTTTTGCCCAAAACTTTTGCTGTGTTGTTGGCGATTACGTTTTTGGTCTCTACTGTAACGCAATTTTTTGCTCCAGCAGAGGCGGCGGCAATCCCCCTGGCCGTGGGGCGAGAGGGACTGATGTCGGCAAATGCGCTGTTCGCCTCGTCCACAATGGGCGGCATTATTGTGGGTATGACGATCGGCGAACCGCTGTTTAGTTGGGTCAAACACAGCTTCGGATCGGCTTCTCAAGAGTTTTTGCTGGGCGGGTTGTACCTGATATCCGCAGGTTTGATCTATGCCATGCACATCAAAGAAAATCATCCCGGTAGCAGTGCCAAAAATGTCCATCCTTGGCAAGACCTTAAGGAAGGTTTGCGCTATTTGAAGCACAACCACCTGGTTAGCAACGCGATGCTGCAGTTGACGATTTTGTATTCGGTGTTTGCGGCGCTGCAAGTTCTGGCGATCGCACTTTCTGGCAAAATAGGTCTCAAAGAAACTCAATTTGGCTTTTTGCTGGCTGCAGCGGGAGTCGGAATGGTCTTCGGCGCAGCCTTTTTGGGACACTGGGGCGATCGAATGCACCACAAACCTTTGCCGTTAATTGGTTTCTTGATGATGGGTTTTGTGTTGGCAATGTTTGCCTTCGCCAGACAGCTTTGGCTGGGATTTGGATTGAGCGCTCTCTTCGGTTTTGGTGCTTCTTTAATTAACGGCCCGATGCAAGCTTTGATTCAAGAAAAAACTCCCGAATCTATGCGTGGCAAAGTCTTTGGCTTGGAGAACAATGCGATTAATATTGCTCTCAGCTTGCCTTTAGCACTGACCGGCCCGCTGACGGATGCTGTCAGCAAAGCCGTGGGTTCCGATGACTTGGGCTTGCGGATCGTGCTGCTGAGTTTGGGCTTTTTGGTTCCAGTGATGGGCCTGGCAGCTTGGAAACATACTCGCAAAGTCTTGCAGGATGCACTGTGAATTGTGGGAAGAAGGAAGAATGCAGACGGAAGGAAGAGGGAAGAAGAAGGAAAAGGGCTTTCTTTTCGCGATCGATCTCTAACATAGCAATCCCCCTAATGGTGAGGACGTTGTTAATCGCTGAAACGATTGTTTTTGTGGTCGAATGCCGCATGACGAATGCTATACAAGCGTCATATAGCGGTAAACCGACATAGAGGCCGCGATTTCCTCTGTTTCTTTTCTTCCTCTGCTGTTCCACAATGTCTCGATCGGGCGAACCCTCTGTGATCGCGAAATCTTTTGTAAAATCTCACCACTTAAATTTTCATAGTTTCATTAATTAAGATTAAAGTAGTATAAAAGCTTTCATTAAACATCATAATTAGTTTAAGGACGGAAATTCTGTGCAACTAAAAACTAAAGTAGCCATCAGGCGTGCAACGGGTGGATTCGCTTTGATTGACAGCTTGATCCGCCACGGCGTCAAGCATATTTTTGGTTATCCCGGCGGCGCAATTCTGCCGCTTTACGACGAACTCTACCGCGCTGAAGAAACCGGCGCGATCAAACACATTCTAGTGCGGCACGAACAAGGTGCTGCCCACGCGGCTGACGGGTACGCCCGCGCTACCGGACAAGTTGGGGTTTGTTTCGCGACTTCCGGGCCCGGCGCAACTAATTTGGTGACGGGGATTGCGACGGCGCACATGGATTCGATCCCGATGGTAATTATTACCGGTCAAGTGCCCCGTCCGGCGATCGGCACTGATGCGTTTCAGGAAACTGATATTTACGGCATTACTTTGCCAATTGTCAAGCATTCCTATGTAGTGCGCGATCCGAGAGACATGGCGCGAATTGTGGCTGAGGCTTTCCACATCGCGAGTACGGGGCGGCCGGGGCCTGTGTTGGTTGATGTGCCCAAGGATGTCGGTTTAGAAGAGTTTGAATATCTGCCGGTGGAACCCGGATCTGTGAGAATTCCTGGCTATCGTCCGACGGTGAAGGGAAATCCTCGGCAGATTAATCAAGCGATTCATTTGCTGAAGGAAGCGAAGCGTCCTTTGCTTTATGTGGGCGGTGGGGCGATCGCAGCCGGGGCCCACGAGGAAATTAAGGAACTCGCCGAGATGTTCCAATTACCTGTCACAACAACGCTGATGGGCAAAGGTGCCTTTGATGAAAACCATCCTTTGTCAGTGAAAATGCTGGGGATGCACGGCACTGCTTACGCTAACTTTGCCGTTACCGAGTGCGATTTGTTGATTGCTGTGGGTGCTCGGTTTGACGATCGGGTAACCGGCAAATTAGACGAGTTTGCAGCGCGGGCGAAGGTAATTCACATCGATATCGATCCGGCGGAAGTGGGCAAAAATCGCGGCCCAGACGTGCCGATTGTCGGAGATGTCCGGCAAGTTTTGATTGATTTGCTGCGCCGCTGTCGGGAAACTGGAGTTTCGCCGCATCCCGGACAAACTGGGGAATGGCTGCACAGGATCGATCGCTGGAAACAGGACTATCCGTTAGTTGTACCCCACTACCCCGACATTTTGTCTCCGCAAGAGGTGATTTGGGAGTTGGGTTCTCAAGCGCCGGATGCTTACTACACAACGGATGTCGGTCAACATCAAATGTGGTCGGCTCAATTCTTGAACAACGGGCCGCGCCGCTGGATTTCGAGCGCTGGTTTGGGCACGATGGGTTTTGGGTTGCCGGCGGCGATGGGCGCGAAAATGGCGCTACCCAACGAGCAAGTCATTTGTATTGCTGGGGACGCTAGCATACAAATGAATATTCAAGAGTTGGGAACCTTAGCACAATACGGCATTAATGTCAAGATTGTGATTATCAATAATGGCTGGCAGGGCATGGTGCGGCAGTGGCAGCAGGCGTTCTACGGCGAGCGTTATTCGTCGTCGAATATGACTGTGGGGATGCCGGATTTTGTGATGCTGGCTGAGGCCTACGGCGTGAAGGGGATGCTGGTTTCGCGGCCGGATGAGTTGGAGGGTGCGATCGCCCAAATGCTCGCTCACGAGGGCCCTGTGCTGATGAACGTGAAGGTAACGCGGGACGAAAACTGCTATCCGATGGTAATTCCGGGCAAGAGTAATGCTCAAATGGTTGGTTTGCCGGAACGCAGCACGTTGCCATCTGCGGAGTTGATTTATTGTCCGAGTTGCGGCGCGAAGAATGTTTCGAGTAATAAGTTTTGTCCTGAGTGCGGGACAAAAGTTTAAGTAGGGACACGGCAATGCCGTGTCCGGCAGGGGTTTTAACCCCTGCCTCAAAGATCAGATAAGACGGCGGTTGAAACCGCGTCTACACAAACGAAGTCCGCCTCCGCGGACTGAAGAAAATAACGTAATTTTAACTTACATCTCATGGCTAAAGCCGATGAGTTTTCCGCTTGCCGAACTTTTTTTTATAAGCATATTTTATGAGCCAGTGTCTAAACCCTGATTGCCTATGGCAAAACCCGTCTGACTCTACAAAATTCTGTCAAAAATGTGGGAATAAACTGCTATTGGGCGATCGCTACCGATCGCAAAAAATCATTGGACAAGGAGGCTTTGGGCGCACTTTTCTCGCTGTTGACGAGTATAAACCCTCAAAACCACCCTGCGTTATTAAACAATTTTACCCCCAAGCTCAAGGCACTTCTAGTATCCAGAAAGCCACTGAGTTATTTGAGCAGGAAGCAGTACGCTTAGAACAATTGGGTAAACATTCTCAAATTCCCGATTTATTAGCATATTTTAGTCAAGATGACCGACAGTATTTAGTCCAAGAATTCATCGACGGTGAAAATTTAGCCCAAGCACTAGAATCTCAGGGATATTTTCGGGAAACGCAGATTCGCGACTTGCTTAATAATTTACTACCCACCTTCGAGTTCATTCACTCTCGCCAAGTAATTCACCGGGATATCAAACCAGAAAATATTATTCTTAGGCAAGATGGGCAACTGGTTTTAGTTGACTTTGGCGCGGCGAAATATGCGACACAAACGGCTCTAGCGGTAACGGGAACGGTGATCGGGACTCTTGGATATACGGCACCGGAACAAGCCGCGGGCAAAGCGATTTATCCTAGTGATATTTATAGTCTGGGTGTCACTTGTCTGTATCTGTTAACTCAGGTTGAACCGATTGATTTATTCGATACAAGCGAGATGGAATGGGTGTGGCGAGAACACTTAAAAGCATCTGTAAGTTCGGAACTGGGTGTGATTTTAGATAAAATGATACTACCTGCTAGTAAGCGACGTTATCAATCTGCTGCTGAAGTTTTGCAGGATCTTGGTACTCAATCACGTCAACGCTCACCAGACTCCCTTAAATCGGCGCTGGGTGTTGACTATACTTATTTGCGGAATTTATTAGCAGCAGGGAAGTGGAAAGAGGCGGATCAGGAAACAGAAAAAGTGATGCTGAAAGCAGCCAAACGGGAGAAGGAAGGTTGGTTAAGTAACAACGACATTGACAAGTTTCCTTGCGATGATTTACGCACGATTGACCAGTTGTGGGTAAAATACAGTCAGGGTCACTTTGGCTTTAGCGTCCAGAAAAAAATCTGGTTGGAAGTTGGTGGTAAAGCTGATTATGAGACTGAATGTAAGCTGGGCGATCGCGTCGGTTGGCGAAAGACGCGAAAAGGCCAAAAAAGTTGGTTGAAGTACGATGACCTAACCTTTAATTTGCAAGCACCATCAGGCCACCTCCCGTGGGTTCGTTGTTGCGTGCGGGTTGAGTTTGGTTTTGTGAGTTGGTGGGGTTGGTGGGGTTTGGTTTTCTTTTCTCGCATCGAGAGCTGTAAGCTCTAATCTATACTGTAACTGATATTGACACTCTCATTATTTGAAGAAAAATTAATAAGGAGAAACTACTTTGACAGCAACAATTATAGAAATCGGCACCTTAATTACCCGCGATTTGCAACTTCGCGGCGGCATCCCTATTATCGCAGGCACAGCTACATCCGTGCGACGAATTGCGGCGTTGTACAAACAAGGCAATAATGCTGAGGAAATAGCCGCAGATTTAGATCATATTACCTTAGCCCAAGTTTATGCTGCACTATCTTATTATCATGCAAATCAAGCCGAAATAGAAGCTGATTTAGCTGCCCAACAAGCAGAATATGAGAGTCTTGCAGAATTAAATAGCCAAAAAATGCCGGAGAAAACATGAGTAAAATTCGGCTGTATTTAGATGAAGATTCACGCAGCCAAAAACTTTTACAAGCTTTACAAAGTCGCAGTGTAGATGTCATTACAGTTTCCGAAGCTGCGATGTTATCTCGGAGTGATGAAGATCAACTGAGTTGGGCTTTTGTGAATCAAAGGGTAATTTATAGTTTCAACGCTAGGGATTTTTATAGAATTCATACCGATTGGCTAGAAAAAGGTGACTCTCATGCAGGAATTATTTTAGGTCAACAAAATTATTCTGCGGGAGAACAAATGCGTCGCCTTTTGAGACTGATTTCTGCTAAGTCTGCGGAAGAAATGCAAAATCAAATAGAGTTTCTCAGTGCTTGGAGTGAAAATTAAGCATATTAATCTATAATTACTATTTTTATAAATATGAGGAACTCAACTAATGCGTTATGCCATTGTCATTGAAAAAACACCGAATAACTATTCAGCTTACGCGCCAGATTTACCCGGATGTGCAGCCACAGGCGCAATCCTTGCAGAAATACAGCAGCAAATTAAAGAAGCAATAGAATTTCACTTAGAAGGATTGCGAGAGGAAGGTTTACCCATTCCCGAACCAACTACGCTTTGTGAATATGTCGAAGCACGATAATCTCAGAAACCCGGTTTCTTGCTATATTTCTCGTCACTCAACGCAAAACTCGTAGAAACCGGGTTTCTCGCCCCCTATGTGTAAGCCCTGAAACTGTCCGCTAAGGCCAAAGAAACCGGGTTTTTTACCTAATCTGTGGGTGACAACGAAAGATTTTAGTAAAAAAACCCGGTTTCTGAGATATGGGAAAATTCGCGGGAGTGACAAATGAATCTTTATTTGGGAATTGATTTCGGCACGACTGGCGCTCGATCGACAATTATCGACTCCCAGGGTACAATCCATTGTGAGACAGAATACACTTTTGCCGACGCACAACAGCCGGAATTGCCCTCGGTGTGGCAAAATGCACTGTGGGCTGTAATTGAGCAAATCCCCCCAAGCATCCGCAATCAGGTAAGCGCGATCGCCCTTGACGGCACATCCTCCACAGTCATGCTGTGCGATACTGACGGTATACCCGTATGCGAACCCATTTTATACAACGATGCGCGCGGTGCAGCCGTTACAGAGACGTTGCGGGCGATCGCCCCACCCAACCACACAGTATTAAGCGCTACATCCAGTCTGGCAAAACTCCTGTGGTGGCAAAACTTTCGAGGCTTTACCAGCCCACTTTATTTCCTGCATCAAGCTGATTGGCTGGCATTTTTGCTGCACGGAAAATTAGGAATTAGCGACTATCACAATGCTTTAAAACTCGGTTTCGATGTTGATACTTTGTGCTATCCCGATTGGCTAATCCAGGGAATTGCGGGCGCTGTAACGCCTAAATTGCCGCAAGTTGTCGCACCGGGCGCGCCTGTGGGGGAAGTTAGAGTTGAATTGGGCGATCGCTTCGGATTTCCCCGCCATTGTACAGTTTATGCTGGTACAACCGATAGCATTGCAGCATTTCTAGCCAGCGGTGTCAATTCACCAGGAGAAGCAGTAACTTCTCTCGGTTCAACATTAGCCGTGAAACTGTTAAGTCATACCCGCGTAGATGATTCGAGATACGGAATTTACAGTCACAAATTAGGCGATTTGTGGTTAGTTGGAGGCGCTTCTAATACGGGAGGTGCGGTGCTGCGACACTTTTTTACTGATGCTGAGTTACATAATTATAGCACACAAATCGATCCAGAGCAAGAGAGTTTGCTGGATTATTACCCATTGTTGCAAAAGGGCGATCGCTTTCCGATTAATGACCCGAATTTGCCGCCAAAACTCGAACCGCGTCCGACTGATTCTGTGGAATTTCTGCATGGTTTGCTAGAAAGCATCGCGCGGATTGAAGCGCGGGGATATCAATTATTGCAGGAGTTGGGTGCGACTCCTTTGACAAAGGTTTATACTGCTGGCGGCGGCGCAAAAAATTTGGTTTGGAGTGCGATCAGAAAGCGTTATTTGAAAGTGCCCGTGGAAACTCCTGTTCATACTGCGGCTGCTTATGGGGTGGCGTTGTTGGCGAAGCAGGGAAGTGAATCGATTTTAGATATTAGATTTTAGGATTGAAGAAAGCGACCTCACGAATCGATGCGGGAGATTGTTACCCAATACGGTTTACTTAAGGCTTTTTGACGAATTTCTTAAGTCAACCATAAGGCGGTAGGGGCGGGTTAAGCTCAGAATTTATGAAATAATCGACTGTATCAAGCAAAACCCGCCCTCTTAAGTAAACCATATTGCATTGTTACCTAGATACTTTTGGTCAGGTTAAAAGGTGGTAAATTAGGAGTGCGATCGCTCTTAATTAAAACTAAAATGAGAGGAAGCAAACATTCTGATATATTGTGTTAAGTTGTTATCCCTAAAAATCAAGGACAATGGCAAAGCTACCTGATGACATCCTGAACACAATTTTCACATTGCAGCGACGGCTAGTGGAAATCCTCAACGAAACAACGGCCACAGAATATATTTTAATGCAGCAGTTTGGGGAGACAGAAGCGACACTCCCCGAACTAGAATCCCTGGATAATGTTAAGGAAAGGTTGAGAAACCCTTACAATCGTTTGTACAGGCTTTTGCAGCAGGTGGCAGAATCTCAACCCGCTGCGACTGCGGATACGTTAAACTTTCTGTATAGAACGATAGAACAAACAGAGGCGGCTGTCGATGCCTCAGAAGCGACTATCCGAGAAATCAAAATGGATTGGAATTTGCCATGAATCAACAACCTAGAATCCCCGACGCTGAAACCAGAAAGCGACACGTTGACAAGATGCGTGAAGTCTGCCAACAGCTTGACGCTTTGACTCTAAACCTGGATGAATTAATCGCTATATTTGAAGCTGACAACCGCCGCCAGCGTCGAGAACGTTTGGCGGGTAAATACAGGCGTGTGGAATCTCAGGTAGTCGAATAAGATATGAGATGTTGCATCATTCATTCTTAATAAGTCTTTTATGAACAGGCTCTCCGGCCTGTTCCACAAAGAGTGAATTTTATTGTGGAACAGGCCGGAGAGCCTGTTAAGCGAGAAGATTTCCTACGCGATCGCCTCAAGATGCAGACGGCGGTTGAAACCGCGCCTACACAAACGATGTCCGCCTCCGCGGACTGAAGAAAAGAACCTAATTTTTACCGCATTTTAACCGCCCATTCTTCAACCCGCGGAGGCGGGTTTTGCCTGTATAGACGCGGTTTCAACCGCCGGATTGTCTATCACACTCGCTGTAACTTCGCCGTTCTCGGATCGATGATTTTGCGGCCCAAACCTTTAAATTGAATTGCCAGATTAGTTTTATCGCCCACTCCCAAAACGTGGGTAATTTCTCCAACTCCAAAAGCATGATGAAAAACCCGTTCGCCCGTTTTCCACTCTGATTCAGAACTCGCGGAATTAGCTGCTGAATTATTAGTCTTTCCCTGAGATGCAGCCGTTTTAGTCGTCTTAGTTTTCTTCGTACTTCCAGCCAGTAAATGTGTCGGTAATTCGCCCAAGAATAGCGAAGGCGTGCAGTGTTCGCGGTATCCTCCCCAGAGGCGGCGTTCGCGAGTGTGGGTGAGAAATAGCAATTCCTGGGCGCGAGTGATGCCAACGTAGCACAAACGGCGTTCTTCTTCAACTGCTTTCGGGTCATCCAAACTGCGGAAATTGGGAAATAAACCCTGTTCCATTCCCACTAGAAAGACTACGGGAAATTCTAACCCTTTCGCGGAATGCAGCGTCATCAGCGACACGCGCGAATCGTCTTCTTTCAAATCATCTAAATCGGATGCTAAAGATGCTTTTGCTAAAAATGATGTCAGCGTCGGTTCTTCGTTTTGTTCTTCAAATTGGATCACCGCGTTGTACAATTCTCGAACGTTTGCGATGCGATTTTCGGCTTCCTCGGTGCCTTGGTTTTTCAAATCGTCAATGTAACCAGAATCTTCGATAATTCCTTGGACAATTTGCGACGCGGGCGTGGTTTCAAGTTTTTGTTGCCATTTACCAATCATTTGGGCAAACTTAATAATAGCTTTTGCCGATCGCCCTGCGAGAGTATTTACAGAAGATTCGTCGCTGAGGATTTCCCACAACGGTATCCCCAATTGAGTTGCAGCGTCTTCGATTTTACCAAATGTCGTATCGCCAATGCCGCGGCGGGGAGTGTTGATGATGCGTTTGAGGCTGACGTTATCGTCGGGATTGGCGATCGTCCGCAGGTATGCTAGGATATCTTTGAT
>JARCMA010000647.1 GCA_030248405.1 Microcoleus sp. MP8IB2.171 | reverse complement strand
ATTCCCGCTTTCTGGCCAATTACCAATGACCAATTACCCATTACCAATTATCAGCCCTGGCATCCAAAATCTAAACTCCAAAATCCGTCAAAGATTTACCGTGTAAGCATCCCGAATTCCCGGAACTTTTAGGATCTCCGCCAGTATCCCCTCTGGTAGAGGGTCATCAAGGCTCAAAACCATCACCGCATCGCCTCGCACGATTTTACGGCCTACCTGCATACTGGCAATATTGACATTAAAACTGCCCAATTGGGAACCAATTTTGCCAATAATCCCCGGCATATCGCGGTGCAGGGTAAACAGCATATGGTGAGTCGGGGAAACGTTGACCGGGAAATCGTCAACGCTGGTAATCCGAATTTCGCTTTCGCCGAGCACTGCACCTGTCACGGTGTGTTCACCGAGGGTTCCCTTGGCAGAGAGGTGCAGAGAACCTGTGTAGTCCCGAATCGAGGCATCTCTGGTTTCGACGACGCGAATTCCGCGTTCTTTGGCTTCGATGCTGGCGTTGACGTAGTTAACGCGCTCTCGCAGGGCTTGGGAGAGCAGGCCTTTGAGGGCGGCAACGACTACGGGCTGGCTTTGGTTGTTGGCCAATTCGCCTTGTAGTTGGACGTTGAGGTAATCGACTCGGCCTCCGGCTAGCTGGCTGACGAGGTTGCCTAGGGTTTCGGCTAGTTGCAGGTAGGGTTTGAGTTTTTCGATCGAGTCTGGGTAAATTCCTGGGATGTTAACAGCCGATCGCGCCGGGAGTCCCAACAACACATCGCGAATTTGTTCAGCAACATCGATCGCCACATTCACCTGAGCTTCCGCCGTCGAAGCGCCCAAGTGAGGTGTCAGCACAATGTTCTGGCCAACACTCCGCAGGGGAGAATCAGCTTGCAGCGGCTCATGTTCGTAAACGTCTATAGCAGCGCCGGCGATTTTGCCTTCTTTGATGGCTTCTGCGAGGGCTGCTTCGTCGATGATGCCACCTCTAGCGCAGTTAATTATCCTGGCCGTGGGCTTCATTTTAGACAGCACTTCAGCGTTAATTAAGTGCAGGGTTTCCGGCGTTTTGGGGATGTGCAGGGTAATGTAGTCAGATTCGCGCATCAGCAATTCTAGTTCTACCAAACGACAGCCCAACTGTTCGGCTCGTTCGGTGGAAATGAAGGGATCGTAAGCGAGCAGTTTCATGCCCATTGCTTTAGCTGCGGCGGCTAGGTGGGAACCAATTTTGCCCAAACCGACGATACCGAGGGTTTTTTTGTAGACTTCTACGCCGATAAAGCGGTTGCGTTCCCATTTACCGCTTTTGACGGAGGCGTTGGCTTCCGGGATGTGGCGGGACATCGAGAGCATCATGGCGATCGCGTGTTCGGCAGCGGCGATCGTGTTGCCCTCGGGGGAGTTAACGACTACAATTCCTTTGCGGGTAGCGGCGGGTACATCGACATTATCTACGCCGACTCCGGCTCTACCGATGATTTTGAGTAGATTTCCGGCTTCAATGATTTCTTTGGTAACTTGGGTGCCAGAACGGATCATTAAAGCGTCGTAATCTGGAATAATTTTAACCAGTTCGGCTGCTGAAAGTCCTGTGTTTACGTCAACTTGCGCGACTTGGGAGAGGATGTCAATTCCGGCTTGGTCGATCGGATCGGATACTAGAACTTTAGGCATAGCAAGCAATCGAGTGCAATAGTAAAAATAGGCCGAGCGTTGGCGAGCTCAAAGTTGAGACTTATGACTTAGAGCAGTATCTATACAGATCAGCTCAAGCTTGCCTTTGTGCAGTTTGAATTGTATCTGTATTCGGTCATGGTCGGTCATTTTTGCGGGAAATATTTTAGCTTTGGGGGCGATCGGACTCTCTGACCGTCTGAAAATCCCGCAAGTGCTTAGCTAGCAAGTCTTTTCAGGCTATAATAAACTTTGGCTATTCCAGCCTAACTATCAGGAATTGTTTTCTAATGAATTATCTTATCGCCGTACTGCCCGATCGAATGCAAGCCGAAGCGGCCTACTGCGCCCTCGAAAAAGAAGGCTTACCGATGAAGCAAGTAAGCATTTTGGGCCGCGGCTACAAAACTGCCGATGAATTCGGTTTGATCGACCCCAACCAGCAAGCAAATAAACAAGCGAAACTCATGGCTATTTGGCTGATACCGTTTGGCTTTATTGCCGGCGTTACTTTCAGCTTAATGACTGAGTTGAAGACTTTTGCTTGGGCGGGCGTAATTGGCGATCACCTCATCGGTGGACTGCTTGGTGCGATCGCCGGCGGGATGGGCAGCGTATTTGTCGGCGGTGCCGGAGGAATGGCCTTTGGTAGCGGCGATGCTTTACCCTACCGCAACCGTTTGAATGCGGGTAAATTTTTGATTGCAGTTAAGGGTACTGACGCTTTAACCGATAAAGCAGCTAGTATTTTGCGATCGTTTGAACCGGAAAATATGCAAGGTTATACAGAGACTTAATTCTCATCTGCGTTCATCCGCGTTCATCTGCCTGCATCTGCGGTTAAAACTTCCAAGAAGACTCGGCGGTTGAAACCGCGTCTACACAAGCAAAACCCGCCTCCGCGGGTTAAAGATAGCGCGGTAAAATTACGTTATTCTCTTTAGTCCCTCTGAGCTCGGACATCGTTTGTATAGGCGCGGTTTCAACCGCCGTCTTATTTTTGACTAATTCATGATATGATAGGCTGCCAAAGGTTGCATTTGGTATAACCTATGAAAATCCTCCACGGCACTTGGATTCCTCAAACAGAAGAAAGTTTTGTTCAAGGTGGAACGTTTTATCTTTGGGTTGAAACTACTGAACAGAAAAAGCAGCGTGGCAAAGTTCATCCCCGCCAATTGGAAACGGCAAAGTTAACAGAGTTTTTAACGAAAGAAGCCGGGATTCAACTATCACCAGTCAGCAATACAAGTGCTATGGGGCTAGAATACGCGATCGCCCCTCGGTACTTTTTACTGCCCACTGCCGATAACCAGCCGTTACCATCTTTAGAGTTAGCGCGATATTTAGAGACAGAGTTACCCGAAACATTTGAGTTGGAATATTGGGAAGTCGATTGTGTGCCCATCGCCACCCACACCCTCACCAAAGTATTGAATGATCTGCATTTTCTTGCCCTCTACGATTTAGCAGAAGTTCAGTTCGGCTCAGACTTGCTGTTTTGGTATCACTACACCCAATTTTTTAAACAAATTGTTCTGAAAGATCATTATATTCCGGCGTTGCGCTATCGAGAAACTGCTCCGATCGCGATCGCACCAATCGAAACATCAGAACCCGCTGCAAAAGCCACGCGCGGGCGCAAGAAAGCCGGTGAAACAAAAACAACTGCAAAAACTGCAAAAACTACTAAAACAACTGCCAAGACTGCACCAAGCTTTGAGATTTATCCGGGATGGGAAATTGTTTCAGCGCAGTACGAAACTGATTTACAACGCTATGTTGAATGGATGCCTCTAGTTTGCGCGTCGGGTTTTAACAAGCTCAAACTAGCAGATATGACACCAAAGTTCTACGATCGCGAAATGTTGCTGCGGCATTTTTCAGAATGTGCGATCGCAGAAATTGTTACTCAAACACCAATCACAGCAGCGTTTGAAAATAAGATTGCGGATTCTTTACTCCAAATCTGTCTCAACCAAACACGAAAAATCGCGGGAGTCAGCTTAGATCGATATCAGCAATGGCAAACCTGGCGCGATCGCATTACGCGCAATCAATCTGCTGACTCATTCTCCCTTTGCTTTCAATTGCAATCCCCCGAAAACCCCGAACAGCCTTGGATTTTAGAGTTTCAGGTGGCGGCAAAACAAGATCCATCTGTGCGGGTGCCGTTGCAGGATTATTGGCGATCGCGATCGACTCAACAAAAACAGTTGCAAACACAATTCGGCGACAACTTCGAGCAACATTTGCTGACAAATCTCGGTTACGCTGCGCGCATTTATCCCCAGCTTTGGAATGGGCTAGAAACCGACAAACCTGCTAACATTTCCCTCAACGTAGATGATGCTTTTACCTTCCTCAGCGAGTCCGCTTGGGTACTAGAAGATGCCGGATATAAGGTGATTGTGCCGGCTTGGTGGACGCCGAAGGGACGACAGCGGGCGAAGATTCGGCTGCAAGTCAAGGGCAGCAGTCAGAAAAGCGCTGCAATCAAGGGTAAGGGATTGTTTTCGGCGGACTCGTTGGTGGAATATCAGTATGAATTGGCGATCGGAGGCGAACGGGTTAGCGAACAAGAATGGGAGGCGTTAGTTAATAGCAAAACGCCGCTGGTGCAGTTCCGAGGACAATGGATGGAACTGGACAAAGATAAAATGCAGGAGATGCTGGAGTTTTGGAAAAAACATCGCGAAGAGAATCCCGATGTCAGCCTGATTGACTTTATGAAGTTGACGGCCCAAGGAGAAGCTAGTGAAGAGTTGGAGGTGGAGCGCGATCAAGCTTTGTCGGATATGTTGGAGAAGCTGAACGATAAGAGTAGGCTAGAGTTAATTGCAGATCCAGTAAGGTTTCAAGGCAAACTCCGGGATTATCAAAAGCGCGGTGTTTCTTGGTTGAGTTATTTGGAAAGTCTGGGATTAAATGGCTGTCTTGCCGACGATATGGGTTTGGGTAAATCGGCGCAGGTAATTGCTCGATTATTGCAAGAACGGGAAGTTTTATCTACTACTAAAAAGACCGAAAATGCGGTTCTACCCACGCTGCTAATTGCGCCCACTTCCGTAGTTGGTAACTGGCAAAAGGAAATGGAAAAGTTTGCTCCAGAATTGCGATCGCTGATTCACCACGGCCCTGGGCGCTTGCAAGATGCCAAAGCATTTAAAGCCGCCGTCCAAGATTGCGATATGTTGATTACTTCGTTTACTTTGGCGCGCAAAGATGAGAAGCTGTTGAGCAGTGTTGAGTGGCATCGCTTGGTAATTGATGAAGCGCAGAATATTAAAAATCCGAAGGCGGCGCAAACAAAGGCGATTTTAAAGTTGCCGGCTACCCATCGGTTGGCGCTGACTGGAACACCTGTAGAAAATCGCTTGTTGGATTTATGGTCAATTTTTAATTTCCTCAATCCCGGATATTTGGGAAAAGAGGCGCAGTTTCGGAAGTTGTTTGAGTTACCTATTCAAAAACATGGGAGTCGCACGCAATCAGCAGCGCTGAAAAAATTAGTAGAACCTTTTATTCTGCGCCGCCTGAAAACCGATAAGTCGATTATTCAGGATCTCCCTGACAAAGTGGAGCAAAAGCTTTACTGTAATCTCACCCGCGAGCAAGCTTCTTTGTATGAAGCCATTGTGAAAGAGGTAGAGCAAGAAATTGACGCGGCTGACGGGATGAAGCGCAAGGGGATGATTTTGGCGACGCTGCTGAAGCTGAAGCAAATTTGCAACCATCCGCGCCAGTTTTTGCAGGATGGAAGTGAGTTTACACCGGAGCGATCGCACAAATTGGAACGGCTGATCGAAATGATTGAAGAAGTGAAAGCTGAAGGCGAAAGTTTATTGGTATTTACGCAGTTTACAGAATTGGGAAGTGCGTTGGAAAAATACATCAAACAAACGTTACATTATAACACTT
>JARCMA010000646.1 GCA_030248405.1 Microcoleus sp. MP8IB2.171 | reverse complement strand
TAACGTTTTTCTAGGTCATCGGTTTTGGCTTTTGCTCCCCAGCGAGCGTAACAATAGTAGGCTTCCTGCATATATCCTGCGGCAACTTTTTCTTTGCCCCAGCCGAGGTAGAATTTAGCGGCGAGTTCGTTTGCTAAGGCTTCTTCGTTGAGGAATTGGTTTTCTTTAGCGAGGAAGATCGCGCGATCGTAGAGGTCGATCGCCTCTGCTTTTTGTCCTAAAATTCGCTGCTGTTCGGCTCGAATTAAATCGCATTTGTGGGCAAAGTTCATGGGTGCATGAGTTGCCCAGTTAGTAAGTTGCTCAAGATCCTTGGTAACCGCTTCACTGATTGGCAACGTGTTTGTGTTTGCGAGTAGCGTGAGTGCATGATAGAAATAAAAGACTCCATAGAACACAGTCCCGATAATGGCACCAATTGTTTTCTCGGCAATATGAGCCATCTCCAGAGCTTCTTGGGGTTGCCCAAAATGGTAAGCTAGAACCAATTTATGAGCATAGACGCTCCCGATCGAGTAAGTATCTCCCGCTGACTGATGCTGAGGTAATCGCGTCGTTTCATCGTAAGCTGCTCCAACGAGTTTCTGGGGATCGTCGGCTTCACCTAGCCAATTTAAAACTGCTTGTTGATGAATTTGGTGAAAGTTCAGAGCAGTTGTTTGTTTGAGTTGGGCGATCGCCTCGGCATAGATTTCTTTCTCTTGCCCCAGTTGTAGAAGTTCATTTCCGGCCGCATAAGCAAGTTCACATCGGTTATGCACACAGTAAGCGGCGAACTCCAAATCTCCCGTTTCCAAACCCGCTTGATAGCCTTCGAGCAAAGGCATCAGTACAGTATGAAGTGGCTCCTGCCAAATGCGAACAAATGGATAAACTAAATTGATAATTTTCGCTTTAAAAGTCGATGCTTTCAATGTTTCCATCAAGGCGATCGCGATATCCGCAGCACGATTCCCGGCGACAATTTCCCCACCAAATGCACAGAGAATTAGTCCATAGGTTGAATAAGCATAGGGTGTTTGGATCGCATTCCCAAACAGCAGTGACAATTCAATTTGTTTGAGCACAATCAAGGGATAGAGCGCTGGCGAACCGATATAGGCTGCTGAAGCCATACTGCTGAGAATATTCATTGCAGCCAGCTTCTCTGGATCGCTCATCCTTGGTGAATTCATTACATCCACACTCATCAGTCGATCGCCAATAGCATTGAGAGCAGGGGCTACCATGTCTTGGGTAGGATGTTCTGGCAACTCAACATCCAACTCTTGAAGGATTGCCCGTGCTACCTGAATCGCCTCTGATAATTGATTGCGGGCAATCAAGGATTGAATCTTTATTTCTAAAGCTTTGACTTGTTCTAAGGGGTTTGACGTATATTGAATAACCGCCTCGACGCAAGCATCTACCCGCTCAAATGCGCCAATCAGACAGGCTGAATTAGCAGCTTCAATGTGCATTTCTAAAGTCAGAATGGGCTGTCTGATCCATTCATCAGAATTGTCAGTGGCTAAAAGTTGCAGCCCAATCTCACAGTATTGAGCCGATGCTGGGTAAGCAGCCGAAAGCCGTGCTTTATGCCCAGCCATCAGATTGAGGTTGGCTAGATGATCTCGCTGATCCTGAAGTGCAATGCGATCGATGCCCAGATTAAATTGACTGACAATCGCAAAAATTCTCTCCTCTAGTTTATCTGGTGAGGTGCGATCGAATAGTAATTGCCCAATGTGCAAATGGACGGATTGTTTTTGGTCTTCAGGAATCAGGGAATAGGCGGCTTGCTGGACGCGATCGTGCAGAAACTTGTAATTCACCACCTCGGAATTTTGTGCCTGATCCTGTTTTTCCTGCCCCAGATAAAACTTGTAGACTTCACTTTCAGGCAGGATTAACTCCTCTTGCAATGCCTTCCACAAATCCGCCGCCGTTTCTGTTTCTAATTGCTCAGAAACAACGGCCAAAGTACCCAAATCAAATTGATTGCCAATACAAGCCGCCAACTTTAAGACATTCTGAGTCGCTGGCGGCAATTTTTGCAACTGCAACGCCATAAACTCAACGATATCATCCGTCACTGCTAATGCTTTTACTTTGGCAATGTCGCAGTGCCAATTGCCACCATCAAAGTCAAACTTAATCAGCCCCTCATCGTGCAGAACTTTCAGGAATTGCACGCTAAAAAATGGATTGCCTTTGGTCTTTTGATAAATTAGTTGAGTTAATGGTTGTGCGATTTCTGGCGCACAGCTAAGCGTATCGGCAACGAGTTGATTTAAACTGGTTTCAGTCAGCGCGGCTAATGTAATCGTGTTGATTGCAGCTTGTGCTTTCCTAATCTCTTCTAGCGCCAACATCAAAGGATGAGCGGCAGAAACTTCATTGTCGCGATAAGCTCCAATTAATAAGAGATATCCGCCATCTGACTCGCTCATCAACAACTGCATCAATTTCAAAGATGCGGAATCAGCCCACTGCAAATCATCAAGGAAAATTACTAAGGGATGTTCTTTGGTTGTGAATACTTGCAGGAATTTTTGGAAAAGTAAATTAAAGCGGTTCTGTGCCGCTGTCCCAGACAGTTCTGTGGCGGTTGGCTGTTGACTGATGATTTGTTCTAGTTCAGGAATTACCTCAATAATTACTTGGGCGCTGTCGCCAAGTGCTGCTAAAATTTGGGTTTTCCAAGCCGCTAATTCAGCGTCGCTTTCACTCAGCAATTGCCCGATTAATTCTCGAAATGCTTGCACAAAAGCTGAGAAGGGAATATTGCGGTTAAATTGGTCGAATTTGCCTTTGATGAAGTAGCCGCGCTGGCGGACAATTGGTTTGTGGACTTCGTTGACAATGGCGGTTTTGCCAATCCCAGAAAAACCGGCGACTAACATTAACTCGCGCCTTCCCTGGTGTTCGGGAAGCGTTTCGGAACCAGAAATGCGATCGAACGCTGCTAATAATTCGGCGACTTCGGCTTCTCTCCCGTAGAGTTTTTCTGGGATGATGAACCGATCGCACACATCCCGACTTGCGATCGCAAAGCTTTCTATTTTACCACTTTCTTCTAATTGACGCAAACATAATTCTAAATCAAATTTCAGCCCCAACGCACTCTGATAGCGGTCTTCAGCATTCTTCGCCATCAATTTGCTGACAATCTCTGACAGTACCAGCGGGATTTGCGGATTGATTTCATGCAGCGATGGCGGTTCTTTGGCAATATGAGAGTGTACCAATTCCATCGGATCGATCGACTGAAACGGCAACTCTCCCGCCAGCAACTCGTAAAAAGTCACGCCCAGAGAGTAAAAATCAGTGCGGTAGTCAACGCCGCGATTCATCCTTCCGGTTTGTTCGGGAGACAAATAGCCGAGTGTGCCTTCGAGGACGTTGGGACTCATCAGGGTTTGAGTTTCCCTTGGTAGCAAAGATGCGATGCTAAAGTCAATCAGTTTGACTTGTTTGGTGTCGGGATTAATTAAAATATTGGCGGGTTTAATGTCTTTGTGAATGATGCGGTGGCGGTAAAGTATATCTAATGTATTGCTCAGGTCGATCGCTATTGGGAAAAACTCAACCAGAGATTGCACCGTTTTTCCTTTCCCCGTCCATTCCTTCAGAGAAATTCCCCCGAAATCTTCCACAATCAGGGCATAGCCGTTGCGGTAGGGTTCCAAGCTGTAGGTTTGGATGATTCCGGGCAAATTCAGGTTTTTGGCGATCGTGTATTGATTGCGAAAATGCAAGAGTTCGCTGAAGCTGGGATACTCATTTCGCAACACTTTGATGGCGACCGGTTTTTGGTCGCAGAGGCGAGTTCCGCGATAAACTAGGGTGCGAGTGCCTGAATAAATTCGAGCGACAATTTGATAGCCAGTTAGTTCTATCATAACAATAATTATTTTGCTGCTAAAATATTTTGTATTACTATTATAATCTAGTACAAATCAGATTCTTCCTTCGTCTTAATACTTAAAAATATAACAAATTTCGCAGCCCGCGAACAGCTAACCGTTAACGGTTAACCGACTTCGGTTAACCGTTAACAGTTAAGCGAATTCAGTTAACGGAATTCATTCTCGCTTCCAAGGCATCTCGCGCTTGTTCTCGATCGTCAAAATGGACTTTTTCAGTGCCCAAAATTTGATAATCTTCGTGTCCTTTCCCTGCAATCAGCACGCCATCTCCGGGTTTAGCGTCCATAATAGCAGTGCGAATTGCAGCGGCTCGATCGCACATCACGACGGGCTTTACTGCGGCGGGAATTCCTGCTAAAATATCCTCCAAAATGCGATCGGGATTTTCCGTGCGCGGATTGTCGGAAGTAACAACAGTTAAATCGGCTAATTCTGCAACGATTTTACCCATAATCGGGCGCTTAGTGCGATCGCGATCGCCACCGCAGCCAAACACGCAAATCATCTGACCCGGAATAAACGGCCGCGACGCCTTCAACAAGTTCTCCAAACTGTCTGGAGTGTGCGCGTAATCCACAATGACGCTAATATCTTGGTCGGGACTAATTTGCACCCGTTCCATCCGTCCCGGAACTCCCGAAAACTGAGATAATTTCTCCACAATTGCGGACAAATCTAAACCCAATCCTAAAACAGCACCGACAGCAGCCAACATATTTGATAAATTGAACTGACCGACTAAAGGCAAAGAAAAAGCTGTTTCGCCCTTGGGAGTGTGCAGCATTCCCTTAACTCCATTGGGCTGATACTGCAAATCAAAAGCATACAAATCTGCCGTTTTTAGAACAGTGCTGTAACTCCAAACTCGGTCGGAATTTAAAGTTTCAACTATCCGCTGCCCGTAGGGGTCGTCAATATTAATTACAGCGCGATTTTTGAGGTAATCAGAACCGAACAAAAGGGCTTTTGCCTCAAAATAATCCTCCATATCGCGGTGATAATCGAGGTGGTCTTGAGTCAAGTTTGTAAAGACAGCAACTTCAAAAGAACAGCCCAAAACTCGCTGCTGTGCTAATGCGTGGGAACTGACTTCCATCACGCCATGTTTGCATCCGGCTGCTACAGCTTCTGCTAATTGCTTTTGCAGGTCAACTGCAAAAGGTGTGGTGTAAAGTGCAGTTTGTTGGAAACCGGGCCAGCGAGTGTAAAGCGTGCCGAAAATCGCCGTCGGCAACTGCATTTGATTAAGCAGAAATTCGATTAAATGAGTTGTTGTAGTTTTGCCGTTAGTCCCGGTAACGCCGACAAGTTTTAATTTGCTAGCTGGATTGTCGTAAAAAGCAGTTGCTATTTGACCGCAAACTTGAGCCATATCCGCTGCTGCGATGACGCAGGGAACCTCTTCTAGCCCCCCCTTAGCAAGGGGGGGTTGGGG
>JARCMA010000645.1 GCA_030248405.1 Microcoleus sp. MP8IB2.171 | reverse complement strand
TTTCTACGGTGGCTGGGGAGGCGCAATTGAAAGAGTTGATTGAGATGCAGCGCGATCGAACTGGCAGCAAGAAAGCCGCGAAAATTCTCGCAAATTGGTCGGAATATTTGCCTAAGTTCTGGCAAGTTGTGCCGCCAAGCGAGGCAAATTCGCCGGAGGCTTCGGAACAAAAGATGGCTGTGAAAGCGTAATTTGGCAGCCCCGGTTTCTTCACCTTGTGGCCAGAAACCGGGTTTTTTCCGAAATCTTTGGTTGTTACCGATAGATTAAGTAAAAAAACCGGTTTCTTTAGCTTATGGTGAGAAACCGGGTTTTTTTCCAAAATCTTTGGTTGTTACCGACAGATTAGGTGCAAAACCCGGTTTCTTGAGCTTGTAGGTGTAACGGTTAGTTAAACTGGACTGTAATTTTTAACCGCATCGCTGTTCACAAATTCTTGATAAACCGATTCATCACCAAAAGAGTCGATCGACACCTGAGCTTTTGGCATTGCTATCAGCGGACTTTGAACGGGGACATACTTGCAATATCCGACAACAATCGCCTCAAACTCATGAGTCGGTATCGCGGTTGGGTACTCCTCCACCCTGACAACTTCCCAGTCTCCAGTACGATAGTGCGTGCTAGAACCGGAAGCATCAGCGCTGTGAAACTCCAGCAATCTGTATCCAGGCGCGGGGATGGGCTGATTGGATGAGTCAAAATACTCTGCAAGGATATCAGTGTATGCCCCAGTGTGCGCTAACAACCGATTATCTTCCCCCTCATCTTCAGTCAATTCGGCACGAAAAATTATGTATTTTCTACCCATTGGTTAATCCTCCTCGGTTTCTTCCATGTAATCGGGGAATTCGGTTTTGCCATTAAAAATGCAATCCCACTTGAGAACGGGATTATTTTGGTTGCGCTCAATCCGTAATAACCTCCAACTATATTTCTTTTCCATTACTGTACATCGCCAGCGTTCAGTAACCGAATGACTAGAAGTAACTTGTTCGGGCTGCTCGTTTTCACTCACGATGCTTCTAACTCTCCATCGCTGACTCGAACTAACAAATCACCGACTTCGCAATTGAGAACTTCACACAGCCGATCTAAAGTGTCCAGAGGAATAGATTTTGCCTTGTTTCTCTCAATTTTTTGAATGTTAGCCAGCGACATCTCCAGTATTCTAGCTAACTCGTTTTGGGAGATCGATCTTGATGTCCTGACATCTTTAAGCCTGATTTTCACAACCATTAATTAATAACTACTCAATTAATACTTTAGCGTACTTACAGTAGTCTAACCATTAGTATCTCTTATGTAAAGACTACCAATGAATATGTAACTATCATAAGCCTAATCACTGATAGTGTTACTGATGGTTGGTATACTATCTGTATTGCCAAGGAGGAAACGCGACTGCACTGCCTGCTGCTAAACATTACCGAAAATCCTTGCTATCAAAGACTTTGAAGATTTTGAAGCATATCCAGACCCCACGTATAGCGCACATACAGCCACAGTGCAGCAACGAAACTCCCCCAGCAGGTGAGACAGGAAGTGAGAATTAGTGGCGATCGCTTCTCTACAATTGTTTTTAGGACAGGTGCGATCGCCCATAAAGATAAAATAGTGAATTCAGAATCTCCATATTTGATAATTATTGCCTGTTCCCGTCGCAAACTTTCTGACACAAACTTGCTGCCTGCTATAGAAAGATACGACGGCCCCACATTTCGTCTGTTACGCCGTTTTCTGCGGGAGCAACCATCAGCACCGTTGGATATTTATATCTTGTCAGCCAAGTTTGGACTGATACCGAGTGACTATCCGATTCCAGATTATGACCAAAAAATGACAAGAGATCGATCGCGCCAACTACAGCCAGAGGTGATTGCTAAACTCAAACAGATCCTCAACGCCAAGCCATATCAACAACTTTGCATTTGCCTAGGTCAAGATTATTTCCACGCGCTGGAGAAATACGGTACGCTAGTTAAAGCAGAATTAATTGTGCGAGTTGCCACAGGCTCATTAGGCAAAAAGCTGTCAAGTTTACATGATTGGTTATACGGGAAGCCCCCGGAACCTTCCACCAGTTGGCAGGCTGCTGCTCCGCAAGGGAAAGCCAGTCTGAAAGGGATTGAGGTTGTGTTGACACCAACACAAGTGTTTGATGTAGCGCGTCAGGCGTTAGCGGAAGGCAAGGGGAACCCTGGTTGTTACCAGTCGTGGTATGTGTTAATTGAGGAACAACGAGTATCGCCGAAGTGGCTGGTGAGTCTCTTGACAGGATTGCCTGTAAGTGATTTCCATTCAAGTGCGGCTAGGCGAATGCTCCAACAACTTGGTCTAGAAACTTATAGAGAATAATCAAATCTTAATCTTAATAGAGGTGTTTAAAAATGATCGTCAAGCCCCTCCCTATCGGCACAGTTATTTCCGATCGAGATACCCCAACTTTTGAAACTGTGCGAATCAAATTGAAAGCAGGACAAGATGTAAAGCCTGGTATGCTTGTTCGGATTCCTGTATCAAGAGCAGAAAAGACCATGCTTTATGGTCGAATTCGTAGTGCTTATGAAAGCAACTCTAATGAAAGCGCAGAAAGCATCAACGTTACTGAGAGCATGGGGCTGCCGCGAAATTATCCTAAAGAGGAAGATAGCACAAGAATATTTCGCCTTGCCGAAGCTGACTTGATTGAGGAGATTATAGATACAGAGATCAGATCGCCACAGAATTTACCAAATTCGGGGGCAGAAGTATTTATTGCTGATAGCAATGAAACCGTCCGTGTTTTGGGTATGGAGACCGATCGATCTGAAGGTTTGTACATTGGCGAAACAGTAAGTGGCACAAAAACAGAAATTATTCTAAAACGTGAGGCTATTCAGCGGCACTTTTTTATAGGTGGAACTACAGGCAGTGG
>JARCMA010000095.1 GCA_030248405.1 Microcoleus sp. MP8IB2.171 | reverse complement strand
GCATTACATCTACAAATACTGTAATTTTGCCACTGGCGATCGCCTCTTTTATCGCCTCAATATCTACCATTTCCCGCAAGGTTTTGCAGTAAGCCGGCCAAGGATTGAAATTCTCCAATTTGCCGGGATTTGCTGAAAGTGCCGCCGGATTTTCGAGTTTTTCTTCTATCTGTTGCGTAACTTCGGGCGAAACTGAACCGCCAAATCCGCCCTTGACTTTTAATCCTAAATATGCGCCGGGATTGTGGCTGGCTGTCAGGACGATCGCACCTAAAGCATTTAATTGTTTGGCCGCTAAACTGAAAGCCGGAGTTGGAGCGTAGGATTCGCTCAGCAACACGTCAAATCCGGCGTTTTGGACGGCAACAGCCGCTGTTTTGGCAAAATCTTCAGCCAGAAATCGGCGGTCGTAACCGACAATTACAGTACCGCTGCTGGCATTGTTGCCGCCTGTTTGTGCGAGAACTTGTGCTGCTAGGGGAGCTACTAACGCTACGCGATCGAATGTAAAATCGTCAGCAATGATGCCGCGCCAGCCATCGGTACCGAATTTAATAGGATTCATTTTTAGTCACAAGCCATAGGTCACTTGTCTATTTTATGGGCTTATTTGTTGATCGTCACTAGAATCTGCCTCCCAACTATCCCAAAACAGTCAAAAGTCAAGCACCCAAAGCCCACAGACTAATGACTAATGACTGATGACTAATGACTAATGACTAATGACTAATGACTAATGACTAATGACTAATGACTAATGACTAAAAGAATGCCGGTTGGTGGCGAATCAAATTCAGGAATTCCTCGCGAGTTTTTTGTTCCTCTTGAAACACTCCCAACATCGCACTCGTCACCGTCCAAGCACCGGGTTTTTGCACGCCCCGCATTGTCATGCACATATGGCTGGCTTCCATAACTACAGCCACTCCCTGCGGTTCCAATATTGTTTGAACTGCTTCGGCAATTTGGCGCGTTAAACGTTCTTGTACTTGCAATCTGCGGCTGTACATCTCAGCAATTCTGGCTAATTTGCTCAATCCCACTACTTTTTGATTGGGAATGTAAGCGATGTGGACTCGGCCCATAAACGGCAGCATATGGTGCTCGCACATACTGAATACGCTGATATCTCGCACCAGTACCATTTCGTTGTGGCCTTCGTCAAAGATCGCGCCGTTGAGGAGTTCTTCGAGGGATTCACTGTAGCCACTGGTGAGAAACCGCATTGCTTCTGCTACTCGCTTTGGGGTTTTGAGCAATCCTTCGCGTTCTGGATCTTCTCCTACTCCTAGCAGCATTGTCCGAACGGCCTCCATCATTTCTTCTTGGCCTACTTCTGACGGTTTCGGTACGAGGGATTCTTGACCGTTCGAGGAATTGCGATCTGGTCGAGTTGGGATGCGCGGGGTGTTGTTGTCTGCGGTTTCTGAAAGTTTCATGCTGTCAGTCGAGATTGAGTTTGATCCATTGGAACTGGTGTTTGATGAAATTGTCATAAGAAGTTGGTGTGAGGGTGAATCTATTTTCGATTTTCGATTTTCGATTTTCGATTGGGATAGAGCTATCTATTTTCGATTTTCGACTTTCGATTTTCGATGGAGGGTTGGGGATTGGGGGATACAGCTAGAGATTTAAAGCTTGTTGAATTAGATAAAAATCCAGCAGTCTACAATCTCAAGTTCACAGAACTCCGGCGTTGGACATGAGTGTGATTTCTTCAATTACTGCACTTGCCGGCAACTGAATTGCGTGCAGAATTGATTGGGCGACGATTTCTGGGGTTAACATGGCGGTGCGATCGAAGTTGGCGTCCACGGTATCTGTGTCCCACATCGGAGTATTGACAGAACCCGGACAGATTGCTGTTACGCGAATTCCGTGAGCCCGTTCTTCGGCGGCTAAGGTTTTAGACAAAGCCATGAGACCGAATTTGCTGACGCAGTAGGCTCCCCAGTTGGGGAAGGCTTGGCTACCTGCGATCGAGGAAACGTTGATGATGATTCCCGATCGCCGATCGCGCATTCCCGGCAAAACTCCTAAAATGCACTGCCAAACGCTAGTTAGATTGAGGTCTAGAACGCTCTGCCAGTCGGCTAGCGGCGTTTCCGTTAAGGAGCCGGTGTAGCCCATGCCAGCGCTGTTGACCAGGATATCTACGGGCCCGAATTGAGAGGCGATCGCGCTGATGCTGCTTTGCACTTGCTCAATTTTTGCCAAGTCTAAGGGATAAGCTTCTGCTTTCACTCCGAGTTCTCGGGCTGCTGCAGCAACGGCTTCTAAGTTTTCCGACTCTCGGCTAACTAAGGCCAGATTTATGCCCTCGGCGGCGAACGCTAGAGCCGTCGCTTTGCCAATACCGCTGCTGGCTCCGGTAATCAGAGCCTGCTTTGTTGTTGGATGGTTCATTCAGTGTCCTAATACTTTCGCTCGGCAACTCCCTACAGCGTTGCAGCCTTCTGAGGCAAATTAGACAACTGTCTGCTGCGGGTGATAACAGTTAATTATGAGATTAACATTAAGAACTGTTAAGCCGTGTCACCTGAGAAATTATAACACTGCTGACAGATTCGCAGAATAGTGAGTTATCAGTTATGAGTGGGAAGTTAAGAGATTTTTCACTACATAACTGATAACTCTGAATCGATCGACTCAAGCAGCAATTTCAGTAAACACACCGATGTCCCGAAACTTTTGATACCGCATCTGGCGCCGCTGCTGACCAGTAAGCTGTGTCAGTTCTGCTAAGTTTTCTAACAAAGCTTGTTTGAGTATGGACGCAGCTTTGAGGGGATTCGAGTGAGCGCCGCCGATCGGCTCTGGTACTATTTGATCGAGAACGCCGAGGTTTTTCAAATCCCAGGAAGTGATTTTCAGGGCTTCTGCGGCCAAGTTAGCTTTGCCAGAGTCTTTCCAGAGAATGGCGGCACAAGCTTCGGGGGTGGCGACGGTATACACAGAATGTTCCAGCATCAACAGCCGCTCGCCCACACCAATACCCAATGCGCCGCCGGAACCGCCTTCGCCGATGACTGTGCAAATAATCGGAACATCGAGGCGAAACATTTCTCTGAGGTTACAGGCGATCGCCTCTCCCTGTCCGAGCTGTTCTGCTTCTAAGCCCGCCCAAGCTCCGGGAGTGTCGATAAAGGTGAAAATTGGCATTCCGAAGCGATCGGCGTGTTCCATCAACCGCAGGGCTTTGCGGTAGCCGCCGGGAGCAGCCATGCCGAAGTTGCGGGCGATATTGTCTTTAGTGTCGCGCCCTTTTTGATGGCCGATGATGACTGTGGGACGCCCGTCTATGCGGGCAATTCCACCGACGAGGGCCGGGTCGTCTCCGCCACGCCGATCGCCGTGGAGCTCGATCCACTCGTCGCTAATTGCCTGAATGTAATCGAGGGTACTGGGGCGGCGCGGGTGACGGGCTAGTTGCAGCCGCTGCATGGGGGACAAGCTACTGAAAATTTCTTGTCGCAGTTGGGCTGAACGAGCTTCGAGTTTGCGAATTTCGTCGGTGACATCGACGCTGTTTTCTGCGGCGAGTTCGCGAATCTGGTGAATTCGGGTTTCGAGTTCGGCCAGTGGTTTTTCAAAATCTAGGAGTAGTGGTTTGCGGTCTGAGCTTGGCACGCTGATAATTTCTATAGGGTTTTAAGGTTTAGTCGATCGACTATTTTCCGACTATTTTCTGACTATTTTCCGACTATTTTCCGCTCCTACCGTATTAGAGGATGCTGAAAAACAGTTGAAAATTGGAATTTTTGAGTTTTAAATTTTCTTTGATATCAAATTCCGCAATATCGAAATTATACTCGGAAAGTTGAACTTGGCGATCGGGCTGCTCTCAGAAAAATATTTCGATTCAGACGCAATAGTCAACAGTTAAACTTTCAAATTCAACTTCAACTTTAACTGTTGACTATTAAGATCAAAATTACATTAATAAGGGTCGGAAACCGTGTTTAACTGAAATCTCACCGATTTGCTCCATCTTTTCCACAGTAATTTGATTCCGTCCCCAAGAAAAATTGGTATACATTTTTTCAAATTCCAGCAGCATTGATTCGGCAAAACAGGCAAACAACTGCCGCCCCGGCACATCCATATTGACAATCTTCATGATTTTCCACTCAATATCGAGGGAATGCTCCACAATGCCACCATTTAGTACATAAATTTCGGGATGCTGAACCTGAGTTGCCAGATTTTTCGGATAGCCACCATCAATCAATAAACAAGGTTGCTTCAATGTCTTGGGGTCAATTTCTACTCCCTTTGGCATACTAGCAACCCAGACTACAATATCCGCTTGGGGCAGGGCTTCTTCCAAATTCATAATTTTGCCTCGTCCCAATTCCGATTGCAAATCTTGCAAGCGTTCTTTGTCGCGGGCAATTAGCAACAATTCTGCTACATTTGTTTTAACATTCAGCCAGCGACACACAGCACTGCCAATATCACCTGTAGCACCACAAACAGCCACAGTAGCTTTTGACAGTTCAATCCCCAATTTGGGGGCTGCTTCTTCTACTTGACGGCAGAGAATGTAAGCCGTGTGAGTATTACCAGTGGTGAAGCGTTCAAACTCCAACTTGAGATTGCGAATTTGCTTAATTTGCTGCAAGTTGAAAGTTTCAAAAATGATCGAAGAAAAGCCACCTAAAGCAGTGATATTAATCCCATGCTTTTGAGCGTGTGCCATCGCGTTAAGAATTTTGCGGGTGGCTGCTTTAATCCGGCGAGTCGCTAGCATTTCTGGCAGAAAACAGGATTCCACATAGCGGCCTTCTATTTTTTGCCCGGTAATGCTAGTGACAGTGATATTATCAACTATCTGGGGCGGTGCACTGCACCAAAAGTCTAGCCCTTGATCGGCATATTCTGGATAGCCCAGCTCGTTAGCTACTGATTGGGCGTGTTCTAAGCTGGTTAAGTGACCGATTAGACCAAACATTAAGTTGTCAAATGAAGGAAGATTGAAGAAGGAAGTTCGGCAGCGGATTGTGTAGCGGATTTAACGGATGTAACGGATAGAATTCCCGATTACCCATCATTGATTACCGATTACCCATCAGTTCTGCCGTAATTAGGAAGAAGGAAGAAGGAAAATTAAAAATATAAATTTTCATTTTTTCCCATTCCTTATTTCCCATTTAACTAGGCTGCGAGGCCTTGTGCTGACATCCGCATGATGTCGCGGTTGCTAAAGCCAATGTTGCCCAGGGCTTCGCCGTAGGCAATCATAAAGTCTTCGATTAAAGCGTCTTTTTCCATTCCCAAGACGCGGGCATCGTCTGCGACAGCGTTTAGCAGTCTCCAGATGATGGGCAGGTTTTGGCGGTTGGCGGCTTCGAGTTCGGCTTTGGATTCCTCAAAGTGAGCTTGCAGCCAAACTTCCCCAAAGTTGAGGTGGCTGTATTCTTCTTTGACTACGCCTTCGGTGATTTTGCGAGCAAAGTCATCGGCGACGGGGATGTAGATGTTGTAGGCTGCGATCGCAAAACACTCGATAATTAGTGATTGAATCAGCAAGCAAGTTACAATCTGACCGCCAGCCGCTGCCGTTTGGAAATTTCTGTGCAAATCCGAAAAGAATTCCTTGGCAAATACCATGTCCGGTGTGACTTTGAGATTCCGGCCACAAGCTTGGAAGCCTTTCTTATGGCGGTTTTCCATCTTGGACAAGCCAATTAACTCTTCCTTTTTGTCAGCCAACATTTCGGCCAGCGTCAGGTAATTGTCGTGAGCTTCTTGTTCGCCTTCAATCACAATGGCGTTGATGCGGCTGTAAGCGTCTTTGTAAGTTTCGGTTTGAAAGTCAATTGTTGGGCAGGTCTCAAGCTGGGGCATAGATATGTCGTCTCCTCATATAACCTTGTAGGATGTTTGGAAACCCCTTTAAATTTTGGGGTCGCGTGCACTACACTTTACCTATTTTTGACTAAAAATTTACGGTTGTGTGGGAATCTGGGAGGCGATCGGGTTTGAGAGCCTCACAAGCTTATTATTTTAGATTAATTCACAAGTTTATGGGTAAATCCTTTGATCGGTCTCAAGCACTGGAGCTGCTGAGTTTTGTTTTGTTGCTGGCGGGGGCTGCGCTGGTGCTGCTGCCACTGGCTGCTGTTTTTTGGGTTTCATTATCACCATCTGGTGTTGGTGTCAAGGCCAATAGTCTGACTTTTGCGAACTATCAGGAGGCTTGGCGACGGGGGAATTTTTTGTTGGCATTCTTTAATTCTACTCTAGTGGCGATCGCAGTTACCGCTTTTCAGCTAGTGACTTCTGCTTTGGCAGGTTATGCTTTGGCCCGGCTGAAGTTTCGGGGGCGACAAGCCCTAGTTTTGGTGGTTTTGGCGACGCTGGTGATTCCCTTTCAGCTTTTGGTGATTCCGATTTTCATGGTTTTGAAGTGGGGGCATTTGCTGAATACCTACGGGGCGCTGATTTTGCCCACGGCGGCTAACGGTTTTGGGATTTTTCTGCTGCGCCAGTATTTTATGACTGTTCCGGTGGAGTTGGAGGAGGCTGCAATGCTGGATGGGGCTAACCGCTGGCAGGTTTTGTGGCAGGTGATGTTACCTTTGGCCCGCCCTGCTTTGGTGACGCTGTTTTTGTTTACCTTTATCGGGGAGTGGAATGATTTGTTTAAGCCGCTGGTGTTTACGACGCGGCCGGAGTTGCGAACTGTGCAGTTGGTTCTGGCTGAGTTTCAGGAACAGTTTACTAGCAGTTGGCAGTTGTTGATGGCGGCGGTGGTAATTGGAACAGTGCCGGTGGTGTTGCTGTTTTTGGTCGGTCAGCGGCAGTTTATTCGGGGGATTGCGGCGACGGGGATTAAGAATTGAGTTGGAGAGGCATCGCAATTAAGTTTGTAGTCATATCTTGAACCATTCTCAAGAACAGGCAAGATGCCTGTTCCACAAAGAGTTAACTTTCTTGTGGAACAGGCATCTTGCCTGTTGCTGACATTGATGCCTGTTCCACAAAGAGTTAACTTTCTTGTGGAACAGGCATCTTGCCTGTTGCTGACATTGGTGCCGCTAGGTGAGTTTGTAGTCACTCGGCGATTGAAATCGCTACTATACAAACAAAATCCACTCCAAGCAGACTAATAGATAAAGGGCATATCAAAGCTGTATTATTTGATACTCCCCACTGATGAATCAGGGGGATTCTTGAATGAATCCGAAAACTCTCAAAGGCGTTATCAAAGCACCTCTACACGCTCAAAACAACTACCAGTATAAACGGTATTGCAATTGCGCTTACTTTTGAATTGTGTTTGCTTTCATAATCCATCACTTTTGCCAGATAGGTACGCTTCACACTCTGCCGTTACTTGTCAGTTATACAGGCTTACTACTCCTTAAGGAGTGTAGTGGCTCACGCTCGCCGGGATTGCTCCGATACAAGGCGTGTTTCAACGCGTAGATGGTTGTTTTACTTGCTAATCTAATTATAACATAACATTCCAGTTAGTTGTGTAAAGAAATATTGAAGGCGGTTGAAACCGCTACCGACTTCCTCCCCATGTCGTTAGCCCGGGGCTTCCGTCTCGCTTTCCGGTGAATCTATGCAAAAACTCGGTTTATTTTTATTTATCGTATCTTTTCTGCCCTGGCTCGCAATCTTGTTTGTTGTGCCATTCCTGCCGCTGGATATTACCCAAAAAACTACTTTATCTGTAGTTCTGGCTGTTGGGGCCGAGGTTTGTTTTTGGATTAGCGTAGTGCTGTTGGGGAAAGAAGTAGTTACCAAATATCGGCGTTATTTGCATCCCCGATATCTTTGGAAAAAAATCAGAAATTTTAACCACAGATGAACAGGGTTCGACGCCGATAATGAGCCTGGAGATTGGCGTTTATCTGCGGTCAAGGTTGAGCTATTCGCTGAAAATTTGCAAGCGAATAGAGCGTTCTCCGTCTCCGAAATCCACTTCAATCTTTTCTCCCGAAAGACTGTCCAAGCATCCCAAAAGCAATCGCAAATTGGGTGTGCTTGCTCCTGTATCGACGTATAATCTATCGGCCAAACTTCCTAAACGCTTCCAAATTGTGTAGAGTTTGACTACTGTTTGTTCTAGCTGTGCGGCTTGTTTTACAACGTCGGCGGTGGTTCCCAAACAGCCTACTCGCAAAGATTCTTCTAAGGCCATTTCCATGTCTAAATGAGACTGATTGAGAGCTTGCACTTGGGCGGCGGCGTCGAGATATTTTGATAAGTTCTTGGCGTCGGAAGTTAGCTGTTTGACAGTATCTACGTCGGGATTTTCTGCTACTTCTTTTTGAATTTCGCTTTGGTGAGATGGGGAGAGTTTCTCCATTTCTTTGACTAAAGGAGCGAGATAACGGGAAGGAAGTGAACCGCTAGATGCTTTTTCTTTGACTTCTTCTGGCAATAATTCTGAGTTCATTGCCATCCATTCGTCGGAGAGTTGTTTGACTTCGCG
>JARCMA010000094.1 GCA_030248405.1 Microcoleus sp. MP8IB2.171 | reverse complement strand
TCGAGTTCCTTCGACTCTCCCCGCTTTCCTTCATTCAGAAAGCTCATGTGCATAGAAATCAGCATTGCTACCCACCTACCGCGATATAGGGAATTCTGCGTCAATCCTCGCATTTTAGGCAGAGAAGTTTCCGTGCTCAAGGTAAAATCTAAGGGCGCGCCCGCTTCAGTCAAAATGTTTTCTTCCCACTCTTTCTCTAAATCGTCGTGGTGGGAAATCGCGGCTATGGTTTCGTAGAGGCGAATCGGAGATTTTGAGCGCTTCCACTGTCCGCCAAGTTGGGCGGCGAGCAAAGCGTGGGCGCGGTGGTAAATAATTTCCCAGCCGGTGGCGGTTAAGTTAGCAATCATTGAGTTTTTCTCCTGAATTAAGTTGGGTGCAAAGATGAGACTTGTATTGCATTAATCTTTGATTGATAGATCGACCGCAGATGCAAGGCAGATTAACGCTGATTAACGCAGATAATTTCCTGTTATGGCGATCGAATGAATGCAATGCGAGTCTATTGAAGTTTTCCGGGTTTGAGAGAGAATCTTGAGAGTTTCAAGCTGAGGAATTAAGCCGTTTGCTGCGGCAAAACCCGATCGTGACGGCAACTTCATTCGTTAAATTACAAAAGGTTCGATCGAGATCTCGTGCCATTTCCCCTCAAATCGTTCGACAACCAAAGGTCGAATGCGGAACTTGGGGGGGCACCCGTCGAGAACATCAATCCGCAAACACGAATAAGGACGGCGTTTGTGGGAACCTTGGCCGCTGCGGCCGACAAATAGCAAAGATTCCGCTATCGGGCGATCGCCTTTTTGCGATCGCCCGCCCTCACGCGCCAACCGATCAGCTTCTGGACTCGATGGTTCCTGCAACATCGGCCCTTCCGGGCGCTGGCGGCGGAGACTGTGGCCGCTTCCCCCGCAGACAATCCAATTAATCCCAGAGTCGCCGTGTCCGGTATTCCCAGTCCGCAGGTATTCCAAACAGTGAGCGTGGCCAGTCAGCACCAAATCTACTAGCGGACGCCCCCGCGCTACTTCCCCAACTGCATCGGCCACCCCGTCGAGCACCTCGCGCAATCGCAACCGAACCGCCAAAGTTTGAGCTTGATTCCACTTTGTCGCCTCTGTCACGTAGGGGGGATGGTGCAGGTAAATTACCCGCCCCCGCACCTCGGAATCGCGCCAAGAGTCAATCAGCCTTTTTTTCAGCCATTCGAGCTGTTCAACGTCGGTGGCGGCTGTTTTGTGGGACGACAGTTGTTTGTCAATATCTATGAGCATTTCGTCAAGTTGCTCTAATTTGGCGCTCAAGTCGTCTAGCTGTTCGGCTTCAGAAGGAATTTCGGGGTTCAGCCGATCGCACATTTCGAGCATTGCCAATTTTTCTTGTTCCAATTTCTGGCGATCGAGTTCCAAATTCTGGCGGCGAATGTCGCCCTGTTTGGTTTTCGGGATCGGTAATGGTTCGTTGAAGGTGTTGGAGTCGAGGGCGAAGAAGTCTATGCCGCCGCTGCGGAAGGTGTAGTAGCGGTTGGGTAAGCGGGTAAAGCGTCCGGGTTGGTAGCGGAGGCAGCGGCCTGTGCTGGTGCTGGCGGTGTAGTGGGCGTCTAGGTGGCGATCGAGCTCTCCCGGCATTTTGTGAGCTTGCAGGTAGTCGAGAAAGGCTTTGGCGTAGGCATTTCCGCGATCGGAACCGTGCCAGCCGACATCGAGATCCAATTTGGCACCCAACAGCCGGCGCAGCGGTAAAGCTGTCGCCGACAGAATGCCGTAGACTATCGGCAAGTCGTAATAGTCCTGGTTTCCCGGTACGGGCAAAAACGGAAAGTTAAACACCATGCGATCGTAGGCAATCCGAGAGGGATGCTCGCCGCCGACTATAAATTCTCGGTAGGGGCGAATAAAGTTTTGCAAGTAATATTCGCTGGAACCTACGAGATAAACTACATCGCCCGTGTGGAGGACGAAACGGCAATTTTCGCGTTCCGAGATCATTTGTTGGGCAACCTGCCGCTGGGGGTTGTGGCCGCGGTGGTTGCTCGTGCCGCTGTCGCCTGCAACTAAAAACGAAAACTCTGGAGAGTCTGTGGTTGGAGATTCCAAAACCATCCGAGTTTGGTCGATTCCCCGATCGACGATCGACTGTTCTTGCCACCGCACCCGCTCTTTCATTTTGCGGATTTTGACTGTTATTTGCGGGTCGGAAACGAATTTCAATTCACCTCTTCTCCAAAATTGCTGAGTTCCTAGTTAATCATAGTGTAGCGATCGGGCGAGTTTTTACATCTCTCTAAAAGCTGAAAATCGACGCGCGGGCAGTCAAAAACCCGGTTTTTGACGAGAATACAGCGTTACAACTCACATCTTGTCGCATTCTCAATAAGCCTTTTATGGGCGGGCTCTGGGGTTCACACCACAAGAAAATTCACTCTTTGTGGAACAGGTCGTCGGGCCTTTTAAGCGAGAATGGTGCAATATGTGAGACGATCGCACTCCCCAACTCCAAGTGCGATCGATCCCTACACCCTGCCCCAAGTGGGCAACATCAGATAGAACGCAGTAAAAAACTAGAAAATGGAAGCAATACAACTGTCTTTATTCTCAAATGAGTCAGAACCAATTCCTGTCAAAAAGCAGAAGAAAGCAAAATTAGGGCGTTACGAACGCATCCAACGCGAACTAGAAGCAAATGACTGCGACCCCTACAAGATATTCATTGATATTGAATCTCAGTCACTGCCAAAATCAGACTATAGATTTGTAGATCTTTTCTGCGGTGCTGGCGGCATGACCCAAGGTTTATTGCAAGCAGGTTTTCGACCAGTAGCAAGCGTTGAAATTAATCCCATCGCCTCGGCAACTCATACAAAAAACTTTCCCGATTGCCATCACTTGTGCGACGATATAAAAAACTTAAATCCCCAAAATTTGCTCGCTGAAATTGGTTCGCCAGAAGTTCATGTTGTTGTAGGCGGGCCGCCGTGTCAAGGCTTCTCAGTTGCAGGAAAACGCGACCCCAACGACCCCAGAAATCGCCTATTTAGAGAGTTTGTCCGCGTTGTCTCTGAAATACGTCCTTGGTATGTTGTCATGGAAAATGTACCAGGAATATTGACTATGCAAAAAGGAGCTGTTAAACAAGCAATTTGCGAAGCTTTTCAGGAAATTGGCTATCCCCATATGTCCGTTGCGGTGCTGGAATCAGCCACCTATGGAATTCCGCAAATCAGGCCGCGAGCTATTTTTATTGCTAACAGATTTGGGATGCCAAATCCCTATCCGAAGCCGCAATTGTTACCCGAACAATACAAAGCGATTGAGTCAGCAATTGATGATTTACCACAGTATACTCCCATCCCAGAAATCAACCACGAATGGACTCGTCATTCTGTTCAGTACATGGAAAGACTTGCTAAAGTTCCACCAGGCGGTTCTTTGTATGAAAGCTACGCCGATGCTTTCAAGCGACAGTATCCGGGAAAACCGAGCATGACTGTGAAAGAAAATCACGGCGGCACTCATATTCATCCTTATCAGAATCGCGTTATTTCAGCCCGCGAAATGGCTAGATTGCAAAGTTTCCCGGATTCATTTATTTTTGAAGGATCGATGAAAAAGGCAATGTGGCAAATTGGAAATGCTGTGCCGCCCCGTTTAGCAGAGTGTATCGGCTTGGCACTTATTCCATATTTGACTGATATTGCT
>JARCMA010000644.1 GCA_030248405.1 Microcoleus sp. MP8IB2.171 | reverse complement strand
TACAAAGTGTGTCTATAGCTTCTAACAATGGTGAATTTATCTTAAAATATACTCACCACCGATGAACAGTGTTCAATAAGATGCGTTCCCCCTGCAACCCTCCCCTAACCCGCAGGGAGAAAGTAAAAAATTCACCAATGATGCGAGGATTGCTATATTACAAATTTAAGTGCGCTAAACCGTACCTGCAAGTTGGCGGTATCCTACACACGAGAGCAACTTTGATAGATATAATCTAATAGAATAGAACTGAGATCATTCCAACTAGGTAAGCGCGGATACAAAAGTTAATAAAGCTGGAACAAGAATTGCCTAGTTCTTATTAGATGCCAGAGTTCCTGCTGGCGCTACAGGTACAAAGTCTGTATCAAAGACCAGAATTCCTGCTGGCGCTACAGGTACAAAGTCTGCATCCAGGGACTGTGAGATTTTTTGAAAATGTTTACTACCACAGGAGAAGATTGATATGACAGATCCAAATGTGACTGAAACAACAATTGTAGAGGTAACTCCCGAAACGACGGCGATCGTCAAAAAAGAGATGCCCGACGCGACTGATGAGACGATCGCAGAAACTGCAGCCCTGTTTGAAGCAATTAAAAAACGCGCCACCGCCGAATTTCAAGCCGCCGGCGAACTCACTCGCGAAGCTTATTTGAAAGCTGTGACTAAAGCCAGTGACGCGATCGACGAAAATAAGTCGATCGCCAAAGACAGAATGACAGAAGCAGTCAGCCTGATCAAAAAAGAATCCGAGAAAAATTGGCTGGTACTTGATGCGATAAAAACGCGGGCGCAAGCGCAGGTACAAGATGCCGGCGAAGTCAGCCGCGAAGCTTATTTGAAAGCAGTGCGACAAGCGCGAGAAGCGGTGGAACAAAATAAATTGGTCGAACGCGATCGCATCGAACAAGCTGTTGACCACATTCAGAAACAAACTGAAAAAAATTGGCACGTTGTGGTTGGGGAAATTGAGTCGTTCGGTACTCGTTTGAAAGAAACGGCTAAGTCTGCATGGAACGCGCTAACGGCGTTTTGTGACAAGTCAGATCGCCGCGATTCCTAGAAAGATTTTCCGCAACAGTCTTGCGATCATCGATCGCTATTAGCCCGCCCGGTTTCAAAACTGGGCGGGCTAATAGCGATCGCCCTTTAACTCCTCGCCGGGAATTCCCCAGGCATAGATGTACCCGGTTTGGCGGGATGAAAGGCTCTTAGATTGTAGATACGGAAATCTCCAAATCTTGACAGTTTTATGGCAATCTGTATAATGCAGTAAGGAGGTATTAAGATGTTGCACAAAGCTGTCAAAATTAGACTTTATCCAACAGAAGAGCAGCAAATATTGCTATCTCAGCACTTTGGCTGCGCCCGCTGGTGGTGGAATTATGCTCTTTGCAAGTCAATTGAGACTTACAAAGAAACTGGCAAAAGCCTTGGTCAGTCAGCACTTAATGCCTTACTACCTAAGCTCAAAAAAGAAACAGAAACACTCTGGCTGTCCGAATGCTACAGCCAAGTTTTGCAGGCAACGACGCTTAACCTAACCACTGCCTATAAGAATTTCTTTGCCGGGAGTGCTAGATTTCCGCGTTACAAGTCAAAACATCGCAAGCAATCGATCCAATACCCTCAAAATGTCAAAGTCCTAGAAGGGATTGTTCAGCTTCCAGGCAAGGTAGGCCAGATTAAGGCTAAATTGCACAGAAGTATAGAAGGAACAATCAAGACCGTAACAATAAGCAGAGACCCTTCTGATAAATACTTTGCATCAATAATAACAGAATCCGAGGGTGAGAATCCAGCGGTTTCAACCGAGGGTAAAGTAATTGGGATTGACCTAGGGTTGACTCATTTTGCTATTGCCAGCGATGGTTGCAAAATATCCAAGTATGACAATCCTCGACATTTAGCTAAGCACGAAAAAAACCTCAAGCACAAGCAGCAAAAGCTAGCCAAAAAGCAAAAAGAAAGTAATTCAAGAAGCAAAGCTAAAAAAACAGTAGCTAAGGTGTACGAACGGGTTGCCAACTCCCGTCAAGATTTTCTACATAAGTTGTCAAGAAAACTCGTCAATGAAAACCAAGTTGTCGTAGTAGAAAATCTTAATGTCAAAGGCATGGTACGCAACCATAATTTAGCTAAAGCAATATCTGATGTTGGTTGGGGAACTTTCACTAATTTCCTAGGTTACAAGCTAGAAAAAAAAGGCGGTAAGTTGGTTGAAATTGACCGTTGGTTCCCCAGTTCTAAACTCTGTTCTAATTGTTATTGCCAAATTGATAAATTACCGCTAAATATGAGGGAATGGACTTGTCCTCACTGCGGTACTCGACACGATCGTGATGGTAATGCAGCAACAAACATTAGGGCAGAAGGTATCAGAATGCTACAAACGGATGGAACAGCCGTTTCTACTGTAGGAGGGGAAGTAAGACCAAGGCTCGGACGCAAGTCTGTTCTGAGGCATTCGCCTGTGAGTACAGAAGCCCACACTATAATCGCTTCGATTTAGCGTGGGTAGTTCACTTTGCATTCAGCAAAAGGTTCAGCCATACTGCATAATAAAAAAGCTTTATTCTTAGTCCACAACCCCCAACCATGAGAACTTACTACTGCGGCGAACTGCGAAGCGAACATATCGGAGAGACTGTCACCCTTTACGGCTGGGTGGATCGCCGCCGCGATCATGGCGGGGTGATTTTTCTCGATGTGCGCGATCGATCGGGTATCGTGCAAATTGTCAGCGATCCACAACGCACCCCTGACTCCTATCACGGCGCTGAGGCTTTGCGCGGCGAATACGTGGTGAAAATTACGGGTAGAGTCACCAGCCGCCCCGAAGATTCCCTCAACCCAAAATTGCCCACGGGTGAGGTGGAAATTTACGCTGACGAGATTGAGTTGTTGAATGCGGTTCGCAAACAGTTGCCGTTTCAGGTTTCGACGGCGGATAATGAAAATGTGCGGGAAGATTTACGCCTGAAATATCGGTATTTGGACTTGCGGCGCGATCGCATGAGTCGCAATTTGCAGCTTCGCCACCAAGTCGTCAAAGCTATGCGCCGCCACCTGGAAGACGTTGGGGGTTTTATTGAAGTTGAAACACCGATTTTAACTCGATCGACTCCTGAAGGTGCGAGAGATTATTTAGTGCCCAGTCGCGTCAATTTGGGCGAATGGTACGCTTTGCCGCAGTCGCCGCAGTTGTTCAAACAATTGTTAATGGTTTCGGGTTTGGACAGATATTATCAAATTGCCCGCTGTTTCCGCGATGAAGATTTGCGCGCCGACAGACAGCCGGAATTCACACAATTAGACATGGAAATGAGTTTCATGTCTTTGGAAGAAATACTCGAATTAAACGAAGGTTTAGTTGCCCAAATTTTCCAAAGTGTGAAAGGTGTAGAATTGTCTCGTCCTTTCCCGCGCTTGACTTATGCTGAAGCAATGAATCGCTACGGTAGCGACAAACCCGATACTCGTTTCGGTTTGGAATTAGTCGATGTTTCCGATTTGATGAAAGATTCGGGATTTAAAGTATTTTCCGGGGCGATTGCTGCGGGCGGAATTGTGAAAATTTTGCCGATTCCGGGCGGTAATGAGGCTTTTTCTAATGAACGGATTAAAAAAGGCGATTTGTTTAAGGAAGCCAGTGAAGCCGGTGCGAAGGGATTGGCTTTCATTCGCGTGCGGGAGAATGGCGAAATTGATACGATCGGCGCAATTAAGGATAATTTGACGGAAGGGCAAAAACAGGAATTGCTCGATCGCACTGGCGCACAACCTGGTCATTTATTGTTGTTTGCAGCAGCCGATGTCACAACTGTCAATAAGACTTTAGATAGATTGCGTTTGTTTGTCGGTAGGGAATTGGGATTGATTGACAAAGACAAGATGAATCTGTTGTGGGTGACTGATTTCCCGATGTTTGAATGGAACGCTGACGAGAAGCGTTTAGAAGCAATCCATCACCCGTTCACTGCGCCGCATCCTGACGATATTCACGATTTGAAGACGGCGAGAGCTCAAGCTTATGACTTGGTGTTAAACGGCACGGAAGTGGGCGGTGGTTCTCTGCGGATTTATCAGCGGGAAGTTCAGGAAAAGGTGTTTGAGGCGATCGGCTTATCGACAGAGGAAGCTTACAATAAGTTCGGCTTTTTGTTGGATGCGTTTGAGTACGGAACTCCGCCCCACGGAGGTATTGCTTACGGTTTGGATCGGTTGGTGATGCTGTTGGCTGGTGAGGATTCAATTCGCGATGTGATTGCGTTTCCGAAGACTCAACAGGCTGGTTGTTTGCTGACGAATGCGCCTGCTGGGGTGGATGAGAAGCAGTTGAAGGAGTTGCAAGTGCGATCGACTTATACGCCCAAATCATAAGTATGAAACACCTTGACAATTGCGACTTGATTAGTTGCAAATAGATGTCGGCGGCGGGGCGATCGAGGTTATCGAATTTGCTGCCGTCGATGCAGAGGAGTTGGATAGAAGGCGTGCAGGTTGGTTTCGGTGAGTTGGGGGAGTTGGGGGAGTTGGGCGAGGTTGAGGATTAGGGTGTGGATATGCCATAATTAATTAGAGAGCGAAAGGAACCCTGAACTATGAAAAGCCCCCTTGAACTTGACGAAGAATTGGTTAAAGAAGCCTTTCGCTTAACCAATTTCAAGACAGAAAAAGAACTGATTGACTTTGCTTTGCAAGAATTAATTCGCACCCGGAAAAAGCGGAACCTACTTGATTTAAGCGGACAAATTCAATTTTCGACTGACTACGACTACAAAGCTTTGCGGGAAAACCGAAATGTTTCTGATTGATACATCAGTCTGGATCAGCGTTTTCCGCGACAGGACAGGTGTAGTACGCCAATCCCTGGAAGCAATAATCAATGATGAAAGTATTTTTCTGAACCGATTTACTCAGATGGAACTTTTGCAAGGTTGTCGAGATGAACGGGAGTGGACACTATTAGAAACTTATCTCCAAGAACAAGACTACATCGAGTCTACGCCTAATACTTGGGTAGCGGCTGCTCGGATTTATTACGATTTGCAACGACAGGGGTTAACGGTTAGAAGTAGTATCGACTGCTGTATTGCCCAACTCGCGATCGAACACCAACTTATTCTAGTTCATAACGATCGCGATTTTGAAACTATTCAGAGAGTGCGATCGCTCAATTGCTTGCGCTTCCGGCCTGACAATAATTAAAGATTAATTTGAGTTTTAGTTGGTGAGGATGGGGTGAAGGCTGAAATGATTACGGAAAGTATCTGTAAATCTCTTTGCGGTGGAGTATCCTGACGAAATAGACTACGCCATCATTAACTTTAATACCGATTCGGTAATCACCCACTCTAAGGCGATAGTAGTCTGCATCACCTTTTAGTTTTTTAACATTGCTGACTTCATTTAATTTTTCGGCGTTCTCAACTTCTTCTATCGCTTCCTGAATTCTTTGCAACAAGTCGGCATCAAGAATCTTGAGTAAATCCTTTTCAAAGCTCTTTTTAAACTCCACATTCATGGTTGTCTCTTCAGGATTTTGAAAATTTGCTCGCGGCTGACAGTTTCAGTATTTTCGCCTTCTTTGATAGCATTTTCCATCCCTATATCTTCTAGGGCTTCTGTTAAAATTTCAGAAAATACTTCTTTTTGTTCTTTTAATAACTCAAAAATCGCTGCTTTGAGCAATTCTTTAAGTTTGGTTTCGTCTAGAGTAATTTCAGACATTGCTTTTTTTGTGGATTTTTTTTGAGGTTTTTATTGTATCACGAAATGCGGCAAATTTATTTTTAATTTAATTTAATTTAATTTAATTTATTCTAGCCAACGTTGGTTTGCGGGTAGTCAGAAACCGGGTTTTTTCGAGAATACTTCGTTACACCTTGTAGAAGCGGCAAAAAACCCGGTTTCTTTGGTTTGCGGGTAGTCAGAAACCGGGTTTTTTGCGAGAATACTGCATCCCGACCTTTAACTAAAGTGAAAAACCCGGTTTCTTTGGTTTTGATGCGTAACTCCCGACAGTCAAAACTTAGGACTCTAGATGAAGTCGTTTGAGCCAGTTTACGACAGTTTGAAGTAAATCGGGGTCATGGGGGGAGAAGGTTTGCAGGGGTGGATGAGGTGTGTCGGTGATGAGACAGATTGTACCGTCGAAGCGGGTGAGGGCATCAAGGAAAGTAGGGCTAAAACCTTGGGCGGCGGGGGATGTGGGGTGTTCGTAGAAGATGAGGATGGGGTGTTTGTCGCTGTGGCGGCGGAGTTGATTCCAGTAGGATTTGAGTTGGGAGAGGGTTTCGGGTTCGCCGTTGGGTCTTTCGGGACAGTTTTGGTCGAGAAATTGTTCGTAGATGTCGGGGGCGGGGTTATTGGGGTCGATGAATTTGCTGGTGTCGATGCAGAGGATTTGGAAGGTTCGATCGAGGTTGGTTGCGGTGAGTTTGGTTTGCAGGAGTTGGGGGAGGTTCTGGGTTGAAACGAGGGGGGATGTTTGGGTTTCGGTGAAACCGTGCCATGCGCGGTAGAAGTCGGGGTAAGGTAGTTCGTGGGCGATGTTCCAGAGAAATGTATAGTTTTTGAGCCAGAGATGCAAGCAATTTTGATTAATTTTGAAGTTGTGACTGTCTGGGCTTAGTCCATTAACGATCGTTGCCCGTTGCCGATCTGTGATAGATAATTTCTCCAAAATCATAGGGGTGTTCCTCTGTATGACCTCATCTTCTGTAATACTTAAAAATTCAAGTAATGTGGTAGTTGATTGAATATTTCCAGGATTTATTTTTCCTAAACTTTCAGCCGAACGCCAGCGTATATATTTATCTAAGGTAAACTCTATGATTTCACTTAATGCCTGAATAACCTGGGAGTTACCTTGACCAATATAGCCTAATATAATAATAATAAATTCACCCTGTTTATCGTTAGTAAGATTTTTAGTGTTTTCAATTAATTCAGCGATTACTTCATTATTACCTTTTCCGATGTTTGATAAACTCATAGCAGACAAAACACGTATTTGCTCATCTTCAGTATTAAGAAGGATTCGCATCATCTCAGTAGCAGCTTCTTGAGTTAAACAATATCTAGTGTTTTCTGAATTCATATACTCTAAGTTCAATTGCTGATTTTTTTCGAGCAACATCAGCAAATTAGCGAGTATTAGACTAGCTGATTCATTACCTTCTACGATGTCAATCAGAATTGATACTGCTACCCAACGATTACCCCGATTGGTAGAGTTTTTTGTGATTTTTAATAAAATTAAAATTGTTTGAAAATTATTGCTGGAGATAGATTCTAATTTTAAGATAGCTATACGAACAATTGGATCGTCCATATGAGCATTAATAAAATCAGCCAATTCTAATACATTTGAGGGTAAATCTTTCCAGTGTGGAACAGTAATATCATTGGATAAGTTATTCTCAATAACCTTAGATGCAGCACAATTAACTTTTTTATCATAATAACCAAGCTGCTCTAAAGTCAATTGTATGGTTTGCTTTCGACGTTCAGGTAATTGAGGTTGACTCATCAAGCTGAGAAGTTCTATGGTTGCCAAGGTTCTATCAGTTTGAATTAAAGCTTTTATTGCATCTTGTTCGAGAGAATAAAGAAAAGTTTGCCATGTCTGCCTATTCTTATCAAAATAACCAAATCCCCACTTGACGATTTGGTTAACAATTTTATTGGATTGCAAATAGTTTTTAAACTCTCTAATTGCTAGGGCAGCCATAAAATAAGATCGATCTGTATAAAAAGCTCCTCTGCATCCATCTCGAAAATCAGTAAGCTTCTGGATAAACCTCTCTTTCTCCTCATATGCAATATCATCACGCCCTAACCACAACAAAATCACCTGTTTCCACTGCGGTTCAAAAATCCGATATTCCTTCCCTGCCACCGGAAAATTAACATGATTCCGAGGTAAAAAATAGTCCCAATCATTCACCGCCAACGCTGCAAAATACTCCTGAAACGTGGCATTATAAAACACGCAAATCGCCTCTGGAAACCGTTCCACCCGATTCAACCACCCCAACTTCATCACCGCCTGAAAAATCGGGCGACTTCCCAAAACCTTCACCACCCAACTTTCCCGCAACCGTAACCGCGAAACCTCATCTTTCTGTTCCATCGCCGCCAACGCCAACCGCGCCAAGGCTGTATCAATTGCCTCCCGTTGGTCTAAAATCTCCTCATCCGCCTTCCAGCGATACACCCAATCGACAAACTGCGCGTATAACCCCGCCTGCGTTTCCGGCAAACCGCCCCCCGTCTGCCAAATTTGACACAACATCCACAACCGCAAGGGATTCTGAATCAAATCCTTGAGACGGGAATTTTCCGACTCTGCTAACGCCGCCTCTAAACTCTCCCCTGTCGCTGCATCCCTCATCTCTGCAAACCAACGGCGAATATAGTCCCTCACCTGTTCCGGGTTAAACTCCAAATTGCGAAACACATCAAACCCGGAAAAAGCATTTTTATCCGCCTCCCAAACATTCACCCGACAAGTCACCACCACCCGCGCCGCCTGCACCCACGACCTCAATAAATCTTTCGCTAACTGCTGCATTCCTTGAGTGTGAGTCATTTCATCCACACCATCCAGCAACAACCAAACCCTACTCATTTGCGCTTCTAAATCGCGGCGCGTCACTTCTCCTTGACACCGACGCAACCACACATTTTCCAAAAACTGACAGATATCTTGCCCCCCTAATTCAGCTAAATCTATCCAAACCGGCAACCCCAAATCTTGCTCTAAAATCCAATCAGCAATCTTCTGCAACCGCGTCGTTTTCCCCGCTCCTGGTTCGCCAATAATCGCAATTTTTCGCCCTTGACTGATCTCGCTTTTTCCTTGTCGCAACACATCCTCAAAAAAGCGTTCTTCAGCAATGGGAATCAGTTTTTCTGTTTCTTTTTCCTTTTCTTCCGGCTGATTCCTTGGCTGAGGTTTGGGTTTTTGACGCTCAACAATCGCTAAGGGAACATAAACGCCATCCAGTTGCGGAGTCATCCCGTTGGCGTTGGTGAAGAGATTGGTGGTGAGTTGCTTTTGTTGGGCGAGGTTGTGGCGGCAGATTTCTGGCCAGTTTATGGGTTCTTCTTCAGGTTTAGGGGTTTCATGGGATATATCTACCGTGACAGAGCCAATTTTAACCTTCCACTTTTCCTCAATTATTTTTAAATTATCTTTTTTATCGGAAGTTTGATGATTCAGTTTGAGGGAAAATTTCCAAAATCCTTGATTTCTTGCACTAGGTTTAAGGTCAAGTATACCTAAGTCTTTCAGACAGTCGAGAACATCTTGGATTGCCTCTCCTCTTCTCTGGGCGTTATCGACATTCTTTTCATCCTTGGGTTGAGATAGTTCTAACGCCTTTCCGAAACATTCCACCAATGCCCATAAATCTTCTTTAGTTATCCCTTCAACGATTTTGGTTTGTTTGTTGCGTTTTTGCTGAAATTTCCCCGATACCAGCAACTCATCTTCCTTTACCCATTCCACGTTGAAGGTAGCTTTCAGCTTATCCCCCGGCACGGCAATTTCCCCATCCGCGAGGGCGAGTAATGCTTCAACCAGTTTTAAGACGTTATTTTTTGTGGTTGCGTTTTTCCCGTATTTTCGTGCCATCGCTACCTTTTGAATAAAATTCATCGTCGCTTGGGCAACTTTGCCCAAACCAGTTGGTTTGCCCAAGCGCTTAACCCTGATTATACAAGGGTTTCAGAATTTTTGGTTTTTGCTTGATTGGGCAAAAGCCCAAAAAAACAATTTACCTCATAAGCACAAAACGAGGTGAATTATGGCTACCCAAGAAGACAGAATCAAACAACGCGAAGCATTGGAAGATGCTCACGACAACTTTGTTCAACCACATATTGAGAAATTTACTGAAGTCAACACCCAGTCTTTACCCAATATTGATGTTGCGCTTCCTGGGTTTTGCTATGTGTCGGGATGGTTGGCTTTGGTTATATTTTATTGTTTTTGGACGCGCCGGCGATCGCCAATTAAAACATTCTGACGATCGTACTCCTGGAGGCAGAAACCGGGTTTTTTTTTGAGAATACTGCCTCCGGGCCTTTAACTGTCGTGAAAAACCCGGTTTCTTTGGTATTTATGGGTAAGTCCTAAATGAGACAGAAAGGACGATCGCACTTCACACAAAAAGTGCGATCGCCCTCAAAGATTACTCTTTCCAGTAACGGGTTAAAATCCGAATTACCTCACCCGCTAGAGGCGATGGTAGAGGCGGGCTCCATTCCCCAACTTCTGCAAAACCTAAAACGTGCAACAGATTAACGATGCTGTCTACCGCTTTGGGAACGCCACACAACAGCAAACGAATCGGTTGCTTACCTTGAGGTACATCAGGAATTTCTTCCCGGAGCAGTTCGGGAACTGACTTGGGCGGTGATATCATAGAGTTTCCTCCTAAATATGGGAGTTCAAGCCCCCACCGAACGATCGTCAGTCTGAGCGGTGGGGGTTTGGTTTTTGGTTGTTAGATTAGTATAGCATAACCTAGATTGCGGTGTGCTACTTTGGCTTAAAATTTCTATAAAAAATTTGTAATCAGCTAAAATGACATGGTGAACACGCTACCCCCAAACAATGTGAGTCCTGCAAAATCTCCAAGAGTTGCCTTTTACCCCCCACCCGAAATCAAGGAGAAGTTAGAGAAACTGGCTAGTCTTGAACGTCGTTCGATTTCCCAAATGGCATTACTTTTGGTCGAGGAAGGGCTCGAAAGAGCGCAGAAGGAAGGAAAGTTCAATGAATCCAAACACGATTAAGTCGCTAACTTTCCCCTCAACTGCCAGCTTGTCGGGCCGTCTATGGATCACATTCAGCAACCTGTTTTTGACCAAGAGATGTAATCGCTAAGATTAAAACACTTAACGTCAGGCCTAAAATCGCATAACTCGGTAGTGAAAAAATAGTTACTTTAAACAAATAAGGCAATTCCCCCCCCTTCCAGTTCCACCGCTTTCCTAGAAACACCAACAGCCCGCCATGAATCACAGCGGTTTGCACCATGACACAGCCAACGCCCCATAACCAAACCGACATTCTTTGCCTAGAGAAGGCAGAATTTTTAATCTGAAAACATAAATCATTCAGCAAAAAAACCACCGCCGGTGCTAACATCACAGAACTGGTGGGCTGAGAATAGTTGATAGCAATACTCAAAGTGGAAATTAGCACCATTTCAGATAAGTCAACTTTTTTTGACCAAGCATTGCGAGATTGTTTTTTGTAAAAATACCAACTCACTAAACCAACTAGCAGCAGACTGATCGAGTCAGAAAATAGCTTCGCCACGAAGGGACTATCGGGGAAAAATCTCGGCCCCATAACCCTTAAATCAAGGCGACTCATAGAAATATAAGCATTATTCGATGGATCATTGAGCCACAGTGGAAAGCCACGAGTCGCATCCTGTATAAATCCTGTTAAGGAATTGCCCGTTACAGCTAGACCTATAACTGCCAAAAAAGTTACCGTGAGTAGAGATATAAAAACCAGCTTAAACCGTCTTTTGATTAAAAAATAAGGAATAAACAATATAACTAAAGTTGGTTTTAAAAGGGCAATCCCTAATAAAACTCCTGCAATTACATCCTGATTTTTTCTAGCATAAATAAACATCCATAACAGCAGAACGGCAATAAAAGTTGCCACATTGCCAACTTGAATATCGAATACAAAACCGTAGAGGAATGCAACTGATATACTACAAATAGTCCTAAAAGCTCGTGAGTGCGACTCCAGCAAAATATTCGAGCCCCATAAAACAAAACCTGTGGCAATAAGATGCAGCAAAGTCCAGATTGTGAATGCAGTCTTCATGGGGAAATAGCCCAAAAACCACAGCGGAGGAATGATATTAGGTGGATAAACAAAAGATGGAATAAACCCACACACTTTAGTGATGCTACAGAAACCGATGTTAAACACCTCGACATTAAAGGGACTCAAATGCTGATGGGCTAATCTACTCGCTACATAAAACCACTTAAAATCCCAGTAAGGCGGATCGGGCCGATTAGTCAGATTGTAAACCAACCAACCCGTATAACAGAGAAATCGGGTGACAACTAATACAATAACTGCTTGCAAAATAAAGTTAACGAAAGGTTGACGAAAAAACAGAGTCAACCTTTGGATCGAAGGATGTTTTAAAAACAAAGAATCTTGCCATGCTGTTCTTTCGCTATCTAATCGCCAATTAACTTTGAGAAACAAAGCGACTGTAATTAAAATAATTACATTCCAGAATCCAAAGCTAATCATAGGAAATAATTTTAATAAATTTACTCTTTGATGATATCACAACCAGAGATTATCAAGTAAAAATCAGCATTTGAACCTAGAATATGGACTTTTGTTCCCCGTTTATACCTAACTATCTTTTCTCTCTTTTCTCTGCGTCCTCTGCGCCCTCTGCGGTGAAAAAAAAATCTTATTCACAAACAAAATAGGATTGCTATCTAAAAGCCCGATCGCACTTTTGTGCCTTGTAACCCAGTTCACACCCAAGCATATGCGTTACCTTAGTTAATTAACGCACTCCCCAACTAAATTCATGCTTCCCCGCATCAAAGAATTAGCCGCCACCCTAGCCCCCCGCTTAATCGAAATTCGCCGCCACATCCACTCCCACCCCGAACTCAGCGGCCAAGAATATCAAACCGCCGCCTACGTAGCCGGAGTTCTCGCATCCAGTGGAGTCCGCGCCATCGAAGGAATCGGCAAAACAGGAGTGCTCGGCGAACTCAAAGGCAACAGCAGCGAGTCCCGGTGGCTAGCAATTCGCACCGATATGGACGCTTTACCGATTCAAGAACGCACAAACTTAGAATTTGCCTCCCGCAACGAGGGAGTCATGCACGCCTGCGGCCACGACATCCACACCACCGTCGGTTTGGGCGCAGCAATGATATTGTCTCAGCTAGAAGAAAAATTGCCCGGTCACGTCCGCTTCTTGTTTCAGCCTGCAGAAGAGATTGCCCAAGGTGCTCACTGGATGATTAAAGACGGGGCGATGCAAGATGTTGATGCCATCCTCGGAGTGCACGTTTTCCCGACGATTCCCGGCGGTTGCGTCGGTATCCGCCACGGGGCACTGACGGCGGCGGCAGATGACCTAGAATTGATTGTGATGGGCGAATCCGGCCACGGCGCGCGCCCCCACGAGGCGATCGATGCAATTTGGATTGCTTCTCAGATAATTACCAGTTTGCAGCAGGCAATTAGCCGCACGCAAAATCCTTTGAGGCCTGTGGTTTTGACGATCGGGCAAATTAGCGGCGGACGAGCGCCGAATGTGATTGCCGATCGCGTAAAATTATTGGGCACGGTGCGATCGCTACATCCAGAAACCCACGAAAAACTGCCGGCTTGGATCGAACAAATTGTTTCCAGCGTCTGCGCGACTTACGGCGCTAAATACGAACTCACCTACAAGCGCGGCGTGCCCGGAGTCCAAAATGATCCTAAACTGACGCAATTAGTCGAAAGTGTGGCTTTAGAAGCTTTAGGGCGATCGCGCGTCCAAATTTTACCAGAACCATCCCTCGGCGCGGAAGATTTTTCGATGTACCTAGAACACGCGCCGGGAACCATGTTTCGCTTGGGAGTGGGACTGGCTGACAAACCCAACTATCCCCTCCATCACCCGCAGTTTGAGGTGGATGAAGCGGCTATAGTTACGGGCGCTGTTACCTTGGCCTATGCCGCCTGTCAGTATTGGAAACAGAAATAAGAAATAAGACGGCGAATAGAATTCGCGCCTACACAAACGATGTCCGCCTCCGCGGACTGAATAAGATAACATCATTTCAACTACCGTATTTTCTTCAACCCGCGGAGGCGGGTTTTGCCTGTATAGACGCGGTTTCAACCGCCCGTTGTTCTGCGCCACCCATTGTTCTGATTAATTAACCGCCCATCCTAATTTAGAAAATTTTATGAACCTAGATTTTGATAAATTCTGCAATGCCTGCAACCCCAGTCACTCCCTCGTATTAGGCAATGCCGAAGACCAGCAATATTACATTGATTTTGCGGAAGTGCGCGGCGGGAAAATTATTAACGTACTCAAACGGACAATTACCCGTGTCTCACCAGATAAACCGACTTGCCAATTGTTTACTGGACACATTGGTTGCGGTAAATCTAGTGAATTGTCGCGACTGCAAAAAGAGTTGACAGGCGAGGGATTTCATGTAGTTTATTTCGAGTCAACACAAGACCTCGATGAGATGGATCTCGATTTGACAGATATCATGTTGGCGATCGCGCGGCGAGTCACCCAAAGCTTGGAAGAGGACAAGATTGCCTTGCAGCCCCAGGGTTTTAGAGCTTTCTTAAAAGGTAGTTGGGAATTTTTGCAAACCCCTGTAACCCTAGAAGCTGAAGGAGAACTTTTTGGCACCAAAGTCAAGGGCAGTACAGACGGAAATTTGGAAGTCTCCTTGCCTTCAGGTATCGCAAAAATTACTGCCAAAACTAAAAGTAATCCCGACTTGCGATCGAAACTGAGACAGTACATGGAACCGCAAGCCAATAAGATGTTAGAACTGATCAATCAAGAAATTATTGAAACAGCAATTAATCAGCTTAAGCAGCACGGCAAAAAAGGATTAGTGGTAATTGTTGACAACTTAGACCGGATAGTTTCTCGACCGAATGCAGCGGGGCGACCTTTGCCAGAATATATCTTTATTGACCGGGGAGATCAGTTGCGAAAACTGAATTGCCATTTAGTTTATACGCTGCCTCTGGGATTGACTTTTGGCAATGAAAGCGAAATCTTAAAAAATCGATTGGGGGGCGGAGTTGACCCGAAAGTTTTGCCGATGGTGCCAGTAAAGAATAGAGACGGTAGCGAATGTGTTGAGGGGATGGACTTGCTGCGGCAAATGGTGATGTCGCGGGCATTTCCCAATGTATTGCCAGAGGAACATACCGCGTTAATTACCCAGGTTTTTGACAGTCCTGAAACTTTAGATAGATTGTGCCTAGTCAGCGGCGGTCATTTGCGAAACTTGATGGGGATGCTGTTTGGTTGCTTACAGCAAGATGACCCTCCAATTTCTCAAAATGTGTTGCAATCCGTGATTCGTAATTCCCGCGACAGTCTGAGTCGCGGTATTGATAATGATGAGTGGGAATTACTCTTTAAGGTGGTGAAAGAACAAAGCATTAATGGAGATAAAGAATACCAAGATTTGCTGCGAAACCTGTGGGTTTTTGAATATGTAGACAGTCAAGGAAATTGGTTTGCGCTGAATCCGCTGTTGATGGAAACTGACAAATTCAAGCTGTGGCAGCAGCAAAATTGTTGAGATTATGGTAAACTCAAATCTAGCCGAAGATATTGTAGCAGAAAATGAGCGATCGCTCGCTACTTTGGTACGGACGATCGCCCGCTTTCAAGGAAATTTTTCCTTGACTATAGTGCGCTGCAATTATGCTAGCTTGCGATCGGCAATTCTGGATAAATTGCGCGAGATATCAACTGTTGAATATCAAGTATTAGTCCTCGAACCTACAACAAGAACACTTTATCAAACCATTTTCGATGCTGTCCAAGGGCAACCGCCGAAAGCTTTGATAGTTGTGGGTATAGAATCGGTGGTGGCGATTGATGACCTGCTAGCTGGGGCTAATCGAGCGCGAGACCAATTCAAGCGAGATTTTGCTTTTCCGTTGATATTATGGGTTACGGATGCTGTACTGGCTAAATTTAGTCGATCGGCAAATGATTTGAAATCTTGGGCTCCTCCTCCAATTCAGTTTACTATGCCGCCCGATGATTTGATGAAGTTGTTGCGGCAAAAAGCAGAGCAAGCTTTTGCTAATGTTGATAATTTCCAATTAGATGACTGTGAAATTGAGTCGCTGGAGAATTGCCTGCCAAGTTTGGCAGCAGCATTAGACCCGGAATTGCAAGCAAGTTGGCAATTTATTCGGGGTTTAGTGGAATCTCATACAAATAAAATAGATTTTGCGATCGAATATTATCAGCAAAGTTTGGCGTTTTGGCAGCAAAATCGGCAGTGGAAAAGACAAGGAATTGTCTGCCAGAAAATTGCCCAAGCTTACAACCGAAAAGCTGAACTTCACCGCGCGAAAAATCAGGATTATTGGCAAGAAGCTAGAAGGTATTTGCAGCAATCTCTGGAGAGTTTTGAGCAATCACAGCGACATGATTTAGTAGCTAAATGTATTAGCGAACTTGGCGAAGTGCTGCGACTTTTACAAGCTTGGGAAGAGTTGCAAATTTTAGCTGAAAAAGCTTTAGAAATACACAAAAATTGTAACAGTCCGAGTCAATTAGCTGAAGATTACGGCTTTTTGGCTGAGGTGTCGCTGCAACGTTCTGAGTGGGAAAAAGTTTGCGAATTAGCTAAATTAGCACTGTCGGTTTTAGAACAAGCAGGAGTATCCCAACAAGAGACTGGTTTATATCTGTTACTTTTGGCAAAAGCGCAGCGAAATCTCAGTCAACAGTCGGAGGCTGTTAAAAACTTAGAAGCAGCCCAAGAAAATACGCAGCCTCAAGATGATGTGCAGCTTTATCTGAGGATTTTAGAAGAGTTGAGAACACTCTATTTTGAGCAAGGCGAATATCTAAAAGCATTTTACCTTAAACTCGAACAACAAGAAGTTAAAAGCAAATATCGACTGCAAGCTTTTATTGGCGCAGGCCGTTTGCAGCCACCGCAACAAACAATTAATCTTGCTTTAGAATCAGGTCAGTCAAAAGCTGAAATTGTTGAGGAAATTGAAGCCGCTTCGGGGCGTTCGCAGGATGTTAAACGGATAATTGAACGGATAGGTACACCTGCTTGCAAGCTGACAATCATTCACGGACAGTCTGGGGTAGGAAAAAGTTCGATTATTCAAGCAGGATTAGTTCCCGCACTGCAACTTACAACTTTTGAAGCGCGGGACGTATTGCCTGTTTTATTGCAGTCTTATCACGATTGGGCGAGAGATTGTGGTCAGCGTTTAAAATTTGGAATTGAAAAAATAAAAGGTGAGAGTTTATCTACTCCTATTGATACGCCGGCCGCTATTTTGGAACAGTTGCGGCTCAATCAAAATCGCAATTTATTGACTGTACTAATCTTTGACCAGTTTGAAGAATTTTTCTTTGCTTATCAAGACCAAACTACCAGGCGAGAGTTATATAATTTTTTGGCTGAATGTTTACAGATTAGCGATCTAAAAATTATACTCTCGCTGCGGGAAGATTATCTTTTCTACTTAATCGAGTGGAATCGCACGACAAATTTATCAATAATTGAAGATGACATCCTCAATAAAAAAATTCGCTATTACTTGGGTAATTTTTCGATTTTAGATGCTAAAAATGCGATCCAAACCTTAACAGAACGCTCTCAACTTGACTTTCCTGAAGATTTGGCAAACGCGCTGGTAGAAGATTTGGCAGGTCAACTCGGCGAAGTGCGGCCGATTGAGTTGCAAATTGTGGGGGCGCAATTGGAAAAACGGCAGATTACTCGACTGAGTGAATATCAGCAACTTGGCAATCAGGCTAAGGTCAAACTAATTGAGGAATTTTTAGCAGAAGTAATCGCAGACTGCGGCAAGGAAAATAAAGAGATTGCCGAACTTGTCTTGTACTTGCTGACGGATGAAAATAACACTCGTCCTCAGAAAACTTTGGCTGAATTAGCAGCAGACTTAGGAAGAGAGTCAGAAAATTTAAAGTTAGTTATCGAGATTGTCGTTAAATCGGGATTGGTGTTAGAAGTGCCAGCAACTCCGATTGAACGCTACCAACTTGTCCACGATTATTTAGTGCCTTTTATCCGAAAATTGCAGGGTGCGGAATTACTAGAATTACGCGCCAGACTCAAGCAAACTGAAGCC
>JARCMA010000643.1 GCA_030248405.1 Microcoleus sp. MP8IB2.171 | reverse complement strand
GCCAAAGAACTCTGTACCCAACTATATCAAACAATCTTCCCCACAGATACAGACATCCCCGCAATCCGCAACGCCCCCGAATTCAAGCGATTAATTCCGCAACTCAAAAACCGGCTGCAAAAACAGCACATCGCCTTAATTTTGCACTCGTGCCCCTGCGAAAACGCGCTTTCCTCTTTCACCCGCAAACTCGCCGACTCTCACATGGGAATTCATATCGCCTGGATTACCGATGATACACCGCTGGAATTGCCGCTAACAGGTTTTGCGGTGGATGGAGAAGATTTGTTGGAGGCGGTGCAGGATTGGATTGCGGGGATTGGTGCGTGATGTTGGGGGCGGAGGTATTCACAGACTGCTGCTTATCGCCGAGGCCTGATCCCCCCTAGCCCCCCTTAAGAAGGGGGGGACAAGAAGCGTTCAAAGTCCCCCTTCTTAAGGGGGATTTAGGGGGATCTGGCCTCGGCAACAAACGAGAGAACTTAACCTCAAACGTATTCACAGACTGCTGCTTATCGCCGAGGCCTGATCCCCCCTAGCCCCCCTTAAGAAGGGGGGGACAAGAAGCTTTCAAAGTCCCCCTTCTTAAGGGGGATTTAGGGGGATCTGGCCTCGGCAACAAACGAGAGATACAAAATGTGCGATCGTACACAACATAAACCATAAAGCTCGATCGCTCTTCATCTTCAACCCCTCTGAGCTCGGGTTTTGTCTGTGTCGGCGCGATTTCAATCGCCCGCTACTACGCCACTACCACAATGACTGCGATACTAATGGTAAAGACACAATCGAGCCTCCCTGCAAGACTCCCCCAAACCATGTCCAAGCAAAAAAAGACCCCAGCCAAAACTTACACCGAAATCAACCTCAGCGACCCGCAATACTACTTCAACCGAGAACAAAGCTGGCTAGAATTCAACAACCGCGTGCTCCACGAAGCCCTAGACCCCCGCACGCCCCTCCTAGAAAGACTCAAATTTCTCGCTATTTTCAGCTCAAACCTAGACGAATACTTCATGGTGCGAGTGGCGGCACTCAAACAGCAAGTAGAAGCAAAAGTCAGCAAATTGACCTCCGACGGCAGCAAGCCCCAAGAACAGCTAGATGCCATCAACAAGCGGCTTTTACCGATGGTGACTCAGCAACACTCCTATTTTGAGCAAACCCTGCGGCCCAAATTAGCAGCAAGCGGCATCTACATTCTCGACTACATTGACCTCAATCAAGAACAGCGAAATTACTTGCACCGCTACTTCCAAGAACAAGTATTTCCCGTACTCACACCCCTAGCAGTTGATCCCAGCCACCCATTCCCATTTCTATCCAATCTCAGTCTTAATTTAGCAGTAGTTGTCAGAGACCCCGACACGCGCGAAGAACTATTTGCCCGCGTCAAAGTCCCGCAGGTTCTGCCCAGATTTTTGCCGCTACCGGGGGATTTGCAGTGGCAGCAAAAAGGCAAAACTCCTGTGTGGACGGGGGTACCTCTCGAACAGGTAATCGCCCACAATTTAGAGGCTTTGTTTCCGGGGATGGACATTCAGGAATATCACCCGTTTCGGATTACTCGCAATTCCGATTTGACTGTGGAGGAAGAAGAGGCAGAGGATTTGCTACTGGCTATAGAACAGGAACTCCGCAAGCGCCGATTTACAGGTTCTGCGGTGCGCCTGGAAATTCAAGCGATTATGCCGCCTGCACTGCGAGATATGTTGATGGATGAGTTGGTGCTCGGTGAGCAGGATGTTTACGTCGTAGAAGGGCTGCTAGGCCTCAAGGATTTGATGTCTTTGATGGGGTTGCCGGTGCCGGAACTCAAAGACCCGCCTTGGACTCCGGTTGTGCCGCCACGCTTGCGGAATTCGGAATCGCCACTGATTTTAGGCAAATCGATGTTGGATGCTGAGGATGGTGAGGATATTTTCACTGTCATCCGCCAGGGGGATTTGATGCTACATCATCCTTATCACTCGTTTGCGGCGACTGTCCAGCGGTTTATTACTGAGGCGGCGCACGATCGCTCGGTGTTAGCGATTAAGATGACTTTATACCGCACTTCTGGTGATTCGCCGATCGTCAGTTCTTTAATTGAAGCAGCCGAAAACGGCAAGCAAGTAGCCGTTTTAGTAGAGCTCAAGGCTAGGTTTGACGAAGAAAATAACATTAATTGGGCGCGCAAGTTAGAACAAGCCGGAGTCCACGTAGTTTACGGTTTGGTGGGACTCAAAACCCACACCAAGATTGTGATGGTAGTCCGCCGCGAGGACGGATTTATTCGCCGCTACGTCCACATCGGCACGGGAAATTACAATCCGAAAACGGCTGGACTGTATACGGATGTTGGTTTGTTGAGTTGTCGCGAGGATTTGGGTGCGGATTTGACGGAGTTGTTTAATTATTTGACTGGTTATTCGCGGCAGGTTTCTTATCGCAAATTATTGGTTGCGCCGGTCAATATGCGTGATCGATTTTTAGCTTTGATCCGCCGGGAAACCGAATTTTGCCGCTTGAATGCCGAAACCGGCACTGGTAGCTGCGGCCGGATTGTCGCTAAAATGAATGCTTTAGTTGACCCTCAAATCATTGTTGCTTTGTACGAAGCTTCGCAAGCTGGTGTTAAAATTGATTTGATTATTCGGGGGATTTGCTGTTTGCGTCCGGGTGTTGAGGGCGTGAGCGACAATATCAAAGTTATCAGTATTATCGGCCGCTTTTTAGAGCATTCGCGGATGTTTTATTTTTTCAACGGTGGTGCCGAAGAGGTGTATATTGGTTCTGCTGACTGGATGCAGCGTAATCTCACAAGGCGGGTTGAGGCGATCGTCCAAGTGGAAGATCCGACTATAGTGATGGAGTTGCAAGAAATTTTGGGTGTGATGTTGGCGGACAATCGCCAAGCTTGGGATTTGCTGCCTGGGGGACATTATTCTCAGCGGCGGCCACCTGCTAATTGCCCGGAAGTGAGCTCTCAGCAAATTTTGATGGATATGGTGATGAATTAGTCAGTTGACAGTTGACAGTGGTCAGTGGTCAGTGGTCATTGGTCAGTGGTCATTGGTCAGTGGTCATTGGTCAAATTTGCAGTTAGTCGTTGTCAGTTCTTGTTAGCTATTAAGCTGTACTGCATTTAATTTTAACTTTTAGGGCGGGCAAGATGCCCGCCCTAAAAGTTTTAATACACCGAAATATGCAGATTAAATGCGCGACAACTAACAACTGCCAACTGCCAACTGCCAACCAACAACTGCCAACTGCCAACCAACAACTGCCAACTGTCAACTGTTAAAAGTCAACTGTTAAAAGTCAACTGTTAAAAGTGCGCTTGAATTCTTCTAAGAGATCGTCAATTTCTTCGATCGCCTGACTCACATCTATTCTCAGGGCTCCCAAGTCCGATCGATCTAACAGCCGCACGAGGGATTCCCGCTTGCTCTCGATCTGTGCTACGCGCTCTTTGATTGTTTGTGCATCCATGATTTTTTGCCTTTGCTACTATTAACAAAAATATTTGACATTCCCCCCTGCGAACAGACGGAGATTCTTAATTCACCGACATACCTTTTTGGGCCGATTCTTCACTGTTTTTATATGGGAAGTGATGAACCTGCTCAGGGTTTTTGGGTCTGTGTTATAGTTTGATTGTACATCCAAACTTCCCCCAAACTTTAGCCAAATTTTAGCGCAAAAAAGGCGGACGTTTGGTATCTGCGGGTTTATTTTTCATCATTCCAGCTAAAAATCGCTTCAGGGCCTTCTCTCGGTTTTTCATAAAAGCAGCCCAAAATCCCGGTTGATATTCATCCATCGTCTTGGCTAGGGCCCAGACATCGATCGCTAAAATATTATAAAGCCTTTCATCTTCGCGTTTGAGCGAGTTAATCTGCTCCAGAACCGCCTTGTTTGCGACCGCAGTTTGTTTGTCTTCGTCTTTAATCATGTCCGAAAAATGGTTGAAAGGGCAAGAGTGTCGATCGCGATCGCCACTCTGTATACTTTGATGATACTGCCGATCTCGATTGCCTTCTGGAACCAACGCCGCGCAATTAAAACGGATATTTACCGATGGCGCGCCCGGGCGAGTCCGGCTGGATAAGCTTCTGAAGCTAGAGACAAGACTGTGGATGCACACCGCTCCCGCGCTCATAGATGCTAGCAGTTTTTCCAGGTCTTTTGGCAAAAAAACTAAATTTATTCAAGACTTTTTGACAGATAATAATTAAAGTATATTATTTCTGTCCGACTACTTACCTCACTAATATGTTACGTAAAATTTCTTTAGCAAACCTAGCCTTAGTTGTGGGCGGTATTATAGCAGCAGTCGGTTTCGGAGCCTACTTCACAGACAGACCTACCCTGAACCTAGCCGGTTTTTTTTATGGAATTCCGCTGTTGCTGGGAGGTTTGGCCCTGAAAGCGGCTGAACTCGAACCGGTGGAGTTCACCGAACCGACATCTCCCGAAGTTCTCCTCCTGCGAGAAAGTCAGGCTACAGATACTCAAAACCAAGTCCGCAAAGATATCACCCGATTTCGCTACGGTCAACCCGCGCACTTAGATGATGCTTTGGAGCGCTTGGGCCTGGCCCCAACAGACGAGGAACGGCCCCTCTTGCAAGGGTTGCGGGAAGTTGATGTTGACGGTGCTTATGGGTTAATTTTAGAGTTTTATTCGCCACTAATCCCGATCGACTTATGGGAAGAAAAGCAAGACAAAATAGCTACTTTTTTTGGCCCTGGTTTGCATGCAAAAGTGAACCAAAAGGCTGATGAAAAAATTGAATTGGCTCTAATTAAAAATACTCAAGCTTAAAGGATTCTGAAGTTTTGAGTGCAGAAATTTTGAAGTCGCCAATTAATAATTAATCGTGTATCGGCTCACCTACTGATTTTAGCGGCAGCTTGAAACCTGTCGCTATCAACAAAAGCTCAATCGGCCATTGAGATTTTGCCCAAATTTGATTTTCCTTAATTACAATATTAGTTGAGAACGGATCGGCAACCTTAAATCAGGAGAAGCACAAATGGTTTCGTCCCAGAGTAGGATAGGTATTATCGGCGCCGGAACATCAGGGGTTTATCTGGCAATTCTGCTGATTAAACAAGGATTTCAAGTTACCTTGTTTGAAAAAGCACCCCATCCGCGCACCGATGGTTGTGGTATCCTGATTGTGCAAGCAGGTATGGAAGCGCTGCATCAAGGCAACCATCAAATTAGCCAGAAAATTATTAACTCAGGCGATCGGGTTAAAGTATTCGAGTTTCGCAACCTCCGCGGCGGCGTCATCAGTTCCGAACCCGTCACCTACGAAGAAAACGAACTCCCAGGAATGCTGGTACATCGCAAAGCTATTCTAGAAGCACTCCTCGACGAGCTACCCCCTGAGTGTATTCATTTTAATGCAGAATTAGCATCGATCGCCCAAACCGAGCACAGTGCGATCGCCCACTTCAAAGATGGCCGTAAATGGGAAGGCGATCTATTAATTGGTGCCGATGGAATCGTCTCAAAAGTTCGTCAATTTATAGTTCCAGGCGTTGAACTATTCTATTTAGGCGATATCGTCTGGCGAGGAATTGTCGAAGATAGCAGCTTCTGTCCCGAAGGAAACTTTTTTGTTTATGTACGCGGTAGGGGAATTTATGCCAACTTCTTTCACATTGGTGGAGGTCGCACTCATTGGGGTTTCTTTATTGAAAAAGAGCGCACCGACTCCGAAATCGGGAAACTGCAACCTAATAATATCACCATTCCTCCCGAAGAACTAGCAAAACTCCCACATGATGCGCGAAATGTGATTGAATCAACCCCTGTAGAAAATATTGTCTGTCGTTTTTCCTATGACATAGACCCCCTACCAAAAATCTATGATGGTCGTGTTATCTTAATTGGAGACGCGGCCCACGCCAAAAGTTCCACACGCGCCAGAGGAATGACATCAGGTTGGGAAGATGGTCTGTATTTAGCACAACATCTCGCAGAGAGTGCGAATATTCCCGAAGCGCTGGAAAATTTTCAAACCGAAAGACTCCCAATAGTCCACGAATATCAACGCACTAGCCGTGAAATTAGCCGGAAAATAGGTCGTCGTTAGAAATAGAGAATAGGAGCAATCTCGATGTCTACAAATATATCTTACTCTCCTGATTTAGACAAAGTTCCTGAAATTTTCACCCGTCATCTTGGTACTTGGAAAGGCGAGTATATTAAGACTGACACTCGCGGACATTTTACTCGCAGCTTCTTCGGTAATTTTACCATTTCGATTGAAGGAAGTCACTACCAACAAGTTAATAATTATGAATATTCAGATGGTTCTCGCCTCCAGCTAAATTTTCAAGGTGAATTTGAAAATCGGATTCTAAAATTGTATTCTAGCAGCTATTCGGATTTTTCGGCGATCGCGTGGGATGCAGGCCAAGAAACCGTTTGCTTTCGGGCAACTAAAACCCAAGATAACGCACTGATAACCTTCGTTGAAACAATGACATTACTCAGCGAAAATCAGCGAGTTCGTAGCACTCAAGCCTTTAAAAATGGCATTTTCGATGGTATCTCCTTTATTGAGGAAATACGTTTGTAGTCGAAGCAAAAACTGCATCTTCTTCTTTCTCTTCCTTTGCGTTCTTAGCGCCTTCGCGGTTCATTTAATCCTACTCCCTAAGCGCTCGGATTAAAAAAAACAGGTTAATTAATATTAACAAACAAGCGAGAACGAGTAATAAAACGCTCTCCATCCGGCCCTTCCAGGGAAAAATCGCTGCCTCCGGGCCCCGATGCCACATCTATAATTAACTGCGTGTGCTGCCAATATTTGTATTGCTGCGCTGCAATATAAAAGGGACAACCGCCTATTTTTCCTAGCAATAAATCACCATCGCCGACGATCAATTCCCCGTTGGGATAGCACATGGGAGAACTACCGTCGCAGCAGCCGCCGGATTGGTGAAACATCAATTCTCCATGCTGTGTTTTGAGGTAGTTAATTAATTTTAAAGCAGCTTCTGTGGCGGTTACTTTAGGGATTGTTTGCATTTTATAATTTATTGTAGGGTGCGTCAGGCCTGAATGTTTTGACTAGAAACTAATAATTTTTTCCCTGACGCACCCTACGGTTAGTTATTGTAGGGTGCGTCAGGGCTGAATGTTTTGACTAGAAACTGAGAAATTTTCCCCTGACGCACCCTACGGTTAGT
>JARCMA010000642.1 GCA_030248405.1 Microcoleus sp. MP8IB2.171 | reverse complement strand
CATTTTCTTTACCTCATCTTTATTTGGCAATTTTACTAGCTTTTTCATTTTAACCCTTTTTTGGCATACTCGCCAAAGTGAGATGCACCCCCCGGCAAGATGCCTGTTGCACAATAAAATATCTTTGTTGTGTGTGGAACGGGCTTCTAGCCCGTTGCTAATAATTGTGGAAAATGTCAATTTTTATTGATGTCCTAATTTTTTATACTCCCAATTTTTTTTAAATAAGCTTAGGGCGTTTAAAAATCAAACAATTTTGGTCATACTTCGAGTCGTGATCCAGAGCCACAAGTTCCCATCCCTCCTCGCCCAAATGATTGACAAATAGATGCAGCGAGCCTTGTTTCCAATCTCGCTGTTCTTCACCGTTTACATATAAACTAATCAGCTTGTTTCCAAAAGGATACATATTCGCATCCACAAATAAATACTCCCACTTTTGCATAGCAATCCTTAATGTAGTTAGTCATGTAGTTAGTGATCAGTCATTAGTCATTAATCATTAGTCATTAATCATTCCCAATTCCCAATTTCCAATACTTTGGATACGCGGTTCATGGCCTACCACTACGCGGTTCCTGAGCGTAGTCGAAGGGCCGTACAAGTTCCCAATTCCCAATTCCCTGTATTCAGGACACGGAAGTCACGGATACAGGAATAGCTGTTTTTCCCTTCTTCCTTCTTCCTTCTTCCTTCTTCTTCCTTCTTCCTGACATCCGTTACATCCGTTACATCCGTGGAGCGAATCCGTTGCCGAACTTCCTTCTTCCTTCTTTCTTGCCCATTCCCAGCAGTTACTGGACTGCAATTCTAGCCAAAGTAGCACCCCGGTAATAGTGCAACAAAATCTGCTGGTAGCCATATCCCTGTCTGGCCAAATTGTATGCCCCCCACTGACTCATTCCTACAGCATGGCCGAAACCTTTGCCAGCAACTTGAAAACCGGTAGGAGCTTGGCCACTGTTCCTTGGGTTCCCACCGCCCCCATACTGAGGAATCACGGTAAACCGCGTACTCCTCAAATTTAAAACCCGGCGTAAATCTGCGCCAGTCATGACCCTAGAACCGCCATCTCCAACTACTTTCATCCTCAAAACGCTGCCGTGAGCGGTAGTGCGTTCTGGCTTCATCGAAATCACGTTGCCCACGCCAGAAATCTTACTGCTGATTTGAGCCCGAGAAAAATTTTCTTTCCATTGGTAAACCGGCGCCCCTTGGTCGAAGTCAGGAACAGCACGCAGGTAAGGCAGAGGTTCCGTCCAAACATCCTCGACATTTTCAGTATGTCCCCCAGACGCAGAGTGGAAAGCGGCTAAAATTATCTGACCGTTGTAAGCCAGAACTTGACCAGCCGTTGCATCGACTGCGGAATAAGTGCCCGAAGATTCTGTTTGCAGTCCTTTGTAAACCTGCGAATACTGAGTGCTGTCCACGTCGTAAAGGTCGGTTTCGCTTTTCATGCGCTGGTGGATAGCGTAAGAACGGGCGGCGACTGCTTGGGCTTTCAAAGCCTCTTGAGGCCAATTGCCACTCATCTCGGCGCCGAGAACGCTGTAGAGATATTGTTCGATATCGACGTAGTTGATGGCAGTCAAGCCTCCTTTTTGGGGAACTAGAAGCGTGCGTCCCCGATACCAACGATCGCCAATCCAAACATAACCGTTCCCCGTCGGCTCGATCCAAACTTGGTTGGCGGCCCAGCGACCAATTGCCACTGTTCCCGATCGAAATTGAGCTGACTGAGAACTGTTTGCCGGCAGTTCGCCCAAATTGCGCCCGCTACCGTCGCGGATTGCAGCCTTAGTAGAACTGCCGACTTTTACCTGACTTGCCCCGTCTTGTACCGCGACTCGCAAGATCAGCGCGGCCTGTGCTGGGGCTACCATTGCCAGCCAAAACAACAACGAAATCCAAAAGTAGCGTTTTTTTAATGTCGAAAAAACGGAAGCAAAAAATACTCCTGACTGCATTTGAAAATTTTCCTCCTGTGCTGTATGAGTTTAAGAATTTTTAAGGCTAGGGAAGGGAAGGGAAAAAGGAAGGGGAACGGAAGAAACAAAACGTTAGAATTGGGTTGATCACTCTGTGCGCTTGTCAAAAATGATTTTAGCGAATAGATGTTCGCAGGAACAGCGATTTATCCCGGTTCCTGCCTGCGACTATTTTCTATATGTCTGATTGAGCGCACTCTGGATATATGTAACATATTTTTTAAGATTTAATTGAGGTGATTTGACTCTTGCAGATTACATTTCTCGGAACTAGCTCCGGCGTACCCACGCGATCGCGCAACGTTTCCAGCATCGCCCTCCGCTTGCCCCAGCGAGCTGAACTCTGGCTGTTTGACTGCGGCGAAGGAACTCAGCACCAGTTTCTCCGCAGCGACCTAAAAGTCAGCCAACTAAGCCGCATTTTCATCACTCACCTGCACGGCGACCATATTTTCGGCTTAATGGGTTTGCTGGCTAGCTGCGGTTTGGCCGGGAATGTCAAGCGCATCGATCTTTACGGGCCTCCGGGACTTGAAGAATATTTGCAAGCTGGTGTTCGCTATTCTCAAACTCATTTTTCTTACCCGGTTAAGGTACACAAAATTCACGAGGGAGTCATCTATGAAGATGACGAATATATTGTTAGCTGTGGCCCTTTGAAGCACCGAGTTACTGCTTTTGGTTATCGAGTAACTGAGAAAGACCGTCCGGGACATTTTGATGTTGAAAAAGCAAAGGCTGTGGGTATTCCTTCCGGGCCGCTTTACGGTCAATTAAAACAAGGAAAGACGGTAAAGTTAGAGGACGGGCGACAGTTTAAAGGTACTGATTTTTGTGGCCCGGATCAAATCGGGCGCAAGTTTGTGTATTGTACTGACACGGTTTTTTGTGACGGGGCCGTGGAATTAGCGAAGGATGCTGATTTGTTGGTTCATGAAGCTACTTTTGCTCATCAAGATGCTCAAATGGCATTTGATCGCCTGCATTCAACTTCCACAATGGCGGCTCAAGTGGCTTTGATCGCTGGGGCGAAACAGTTAATTATGACGCATTTTAGCCCGCGTTATGCTCCCGGAAATGCGATCGTCCTGGACGATTTGCTCAAGGAAGCGCAGGCAATTTTTCCGAATACGAAAATGGCTTACGATTTCCTGACTTACGAAGTGTCCCGGCCCGAGTAATCGTGGGATGCTTCATAGATGAGACAGCGGTTGAAACCGCGTCTATACAAACCAAGTCCGCCTCCGCGGACTGAATACAATCACATAATTTCAATAGCCTGGTCTTATTCAACCCGCGGAGGCGGGTTTTGTCTGTATAGACGCGGTTTCAACCGCCCGGTCTTCTGCTACAATCGGGGAGGGTATATGTTGTGGCTAACACTACAGCCCGTAACCCTGAAAGCTAATAGCTAAATTATTAAAAATCTGCCTCTCCTGCCATGTTTAAAAATCTGCTAGGCGATCCCAACGCGCGCAAACTGAGAAAATTTCAGCCTTGGGTAGCTGATATCAATATTTTGGAAGAAGACATCCGCGCACTCTCAGACGACGGCCTCAGAGGCAAAACGGCGGAGTTTCAAGAACGTCTGGCAAAAGCTAAATCTCTCAACGAGGAGAAAGAGATCCTAGACGAAATCTTGCCGGAGGCTTTTGCAGTCGTGCGGGAAGCGGGACAACGGGTTTTAGGAATGCGCCACTTTGATGTTCAACTCCTCGGGGGCATTATCCTGCACAAAGGCCAAATTGCCGAAATGAAAACCGGTGAGGGCAAAACTCTTGTGGCGACGCTGCCAGCTTACCTCAACGCGCTCAACGGTAAAGGCGTACACATCATCACCGTCAACGATTATCTCGCAAGGCGGGACGCGGAATGGATGGGACAGGTGCACCGCTTCCTGGGATTGACTGTGGGGCTGATTCAGCAGGGCATGGATCAGGTAGAACGAAAGAAAAATTATAGCTGCGATATTACCTACGCCACTAACAGCGAAGTCGGCTTTGATTATTTGCGCGACAACATGGCTACTGTCATGGAAGATGTAGTGCAGCGTCCTTTTAATTTCTGCGTGATTGACGAGGTTGACTCGGTGCTGATTGATGAGGCACGGACGCCTTTAATTATTTCCGGCCAGGTGGAACGCCCCAGTGAGAAGTATCTGCGGGCGGCTGAGGTAGCTGCTGCTCTGAGAAAGGAAAATGAAGAACATTACGAGGTTGACGAAAAGGCTCGGAATGTGCTATTGACCGATGAAGGGTTTGGTGAAGCTGAGAATTTGTTAGGCGTTACGGATTTGTACGACCCGGCTGACCCTTGGGCGCATTACATTTTTAATGCGATTAAGGCGAAGGAATTGTT
>JARCMA010000641.1 GCA_030248405.1 Microcoleus sp. MP8IB2.171 | reverse complement strand
TTGCCGTTGCCGTTGCCGTTGCCGTTGCCGTTGACAGCAGCGACTTCTAGAGAAGGTGTGGCTGGCATCTCGATCACTCCATTCGAGGAGCTTAGATTAGAGGCAGAACCGTTAACATTTTCTACCAATTCAATCACCGGCTTGGTAGTAAGTTGATTGTAAGTTGTCAGAGCTTGAGCGACCACTTGATCCATGTTGTAATACCTGTAAGTCGCCAGCCTTCCCACGAAAGAAACTCCCGGAGTTGCATCAGCCAAAGCCTTATATTTCTTGTAAATTTCGGCATTTTCTGGACGCGGAACCGGATAGTAAGGGTCTCCCTCAGCTTGAGGATATTCGTAGACAATACTAGTTTTTTGATGATCTTGTCCGGTGAGGTATTTAAACTCCGTGCAGCGAGTATATAAATGCTCGTTGGGATAATTTACCACCGGTGCTTTTTGGTGTACGGGTACGTTCAGCGTTTCGTGCTTGAATTCCAAGGAACGGTAAGGAAGTTTGCCGTAGCAGTAATTGAAATAGGAATCGACTGGCCCGGTGTAAATCATTTCTCCGTAAGGGATAAAACCCTCAATCTCCCGGTAGTCGGTATTCAGCATCACCTTGATGTTTGGGTGAGAAAGCATCTTTTCAAACATCCGAGTGTAGCCGTGCAGCGGCATTGCTTGATAGGTATCGGTAAAATAGCGATCGTCCCGGTTAGTGCGAGTGGGTACGCGCGCAATCACTGAGTTGTCGAGTTCTGATGGGTCCATTCCCCACTGTTTGCGGGTGTAGTTGCGGAAGAATTTCTCGTAAAGTTCGCGGCCGACTTTGCTGACAACGACATCTTCGGAAGTGCGAATGTAATCCTTTGGTTCTGCTACTTTCGCGAAGAAATCTTCTACTTCAAATGACGTGAGATTCAGTCCGTAAAGTTTGTTTACGGTGTTGAGATTTATTGGAATTGGCAGCAGTTGACCGTCAACGCTGGCGAGCACGCGGTGTTCGTAGGGGCGCCACTCGGTGAACCGCGAAAGATACTCGAAAACTGGGCGCGAATTCGTGTGAAAAATGTGGGGGCCGTATTTGTGTACGAGGATGCCGTGGTTGTCGTAGTGATCGTATGCGTTGCCGCCGATGTGGTTGCGGGTATCAATTATCAGGACTGTTTTTCCGGCCTCATTTGCTAGTCTTTCGGCAATGACGCTACCGGCAAATCCAGCTCCGACGATTAAATAGTCAAACATTGAAACACCTCTGATTGTGGGTAAGGGTAAGGGTAAGGAATAATTGGTAATTGGACATACAGCGAGGAGTGTTGAGTGTTAATTTTTGAATCAGTAAAGTGTAACTCTTTAACTTCAACCTCAACATTCCTAACTTAAAACTTTAATCCTGCCTTCGGTTTTCTGCCTTTTATCGTCGATCGCACTTTCGATCAACCCCAGCATTTCGCCCCAGGTATTGTCCCAAGAATTGTCTGCTAAAAAGGCGTCTACTTCGCTCAGCCACTTGGTGCGAACGTCCGAACTTTCGCTGAGGATTTCTTCGGCACAAGCAACGAATTCTTCAGAATTGCTAGCAATCCGAACCAAGCCGTTTTCTCCGTAGGGCCGCACCACGTCGCGGATAGGAGTAGAAATCACCGGTTTGCCTGCAGCGAGGTATTCTGGAGTTTTTGTCGGACTAATAAACTTAGTCGATTCATTAATGGCAAAAGGCAGCATTGCTATATCCCACCCGCCAAGATACGCTGGCAGTTCTTGATAAGATTTGCCGCCGAGATAGTGGATATTTGGGTGAGTTGGCAGAGTTGCCGGATCGATTTTCACCACCGGGCCAATGATGACTAAATGCCAGTCCGGCTTTGCTTCCGCAATGCCCGCTAGCAGTTCGATATCCATGCGTTCGTCTATAACACCATAAAATCCCAAACGCGGGTGAGGAATGTCTTTTTGATCCACCGGTTCTTCTGAAAGATTCCTGGCTGTCGCAAAGTGTTCTTTTTCGATGCTGCTGGGGAAGGCGTGAATGTTTGGGTGCTGGTGCTGTTTGGCTTCGTAAAGATTGTGTCCGCCGGTAAATACTACGCTGGCGCGCTTTAATAGTTGGTTTTCATTGGCTTTTAAATCGGGGTGCGCGCCTTGGAATGCTGACAGTTCATCCATGCAGTCGTAGACTACAGCTAGCGGCTTTAAGTGGCTTGTGAAACTGACAGCCATTGGTGTGTAGTACCAGAGGATGTACTGGCTAATGTCTGCCGCTCTCAACAAATCATCTAGCATGGCCTGCTGAGCAGTTTGTGCTGTTGCTTCGCTAGTTCCTTCGCTCAGGTGCGGTACTATTACCCAGACTCCGCTTTCGTGGATGCTGACATCAAGCCACCAATCTGTAGCCGCGCTAAACACAGGTTCTTCTAGAAAGAATACGCGACGATTTTTGGCACAGCGACTCAAGAGATGTTGCGGACGCTGATAGACAAAATTCCACCGCAAATGAGACAGGCAAACTAAATCTGGTGCATCTAAAGCCTCAGTTTTTGATAAGTTAGCGCGCAATGCGGGCGACGCAGCGAATTGAGAGGGCGATTTGGCTGGATCTATAGAGGTAAATCGGATCTCCCATGCTCGATCTTTATTGCTATAATTATTGTTTACTGAGTTTTCTGGGGGCGACATATTAGCCTCTGGAATTTGTCAATGAAAATTTGTTCGTTAAAAGTTGTCAATAGGATAAATTTCTCAGGAGTGTCTTACTGAAAGTCGCAAGCATAAATCTGAGAACTTTTATTGACGAGCAAGCGCCGCATTCAGTGAGCCAAACAAAGAAAGTGTTTAGCTGCGGAAAAAACAGGCTTATCTGCTTTTTTCAAAATTGAAACTTGGAGATAAGTTAATATGGTTTGACTTGCTATTGTTGTTAAATATAACCCGGTTTTTCTGCGATTACTTCTATCTGAAGGATGAGTTCTCTCTCAGGACACACCTAGCTTACACGCTGGGTTCCAAAGCCGTTAAAATGCCGACCGACCTTGTGAAATCACTCTTAACTGGCAGGTACGGGGTGAAAAAAGAGCGAGTTTTATTGCTTTATTTGGAGATGATAGAAAATTCGCCATCAAGCTTATGTTGCTTTTTGATTTGACAAACCTTGCTTTTTTTTAACTTATCCGATCGCTAATTTGGAAAATTTGTATCCTAATATACCAAGTCGCGCCAGAGATTTCTGACTTCCGATAGATTAACAATTGACAGTTTATGCAGTGAGGTTAAACTCACCAAAGAGTACCTGTCTCAACAATACCAAAGAAACCAGGCAACCGCAACGATAAACCTAAGATTTTGCGCGAGTCTGTGGGAAGAAACCAAGATGATGACATTGGCGCTGTGGGCGTCAGTTTAACCTCGCGCCCACAGCACAAATGTCAATCATCCCTCTAAGGGCGGGTTCGCCGATCTGCAATCAAAGGCAAAATATCCACCTAAATCCGCGACTATAAAATAGCAGCAATTTTAGAGTCGGCGGCTGTCAATCTTGGCGATTCCTCCTCCAAAGGCAAAATCTTGCACCGTCGAACTCTTTAAGAAATCGTGAGGAAAACCCAATTCAATTGCACTTACTTTGTCTAACTGCTGCATTTGTTCGGGAGTTAATTCAAATTCCAAACAAGCGAGATTTTCCTGAAGTTGCGAGAGTTTGCGCGAACCCACAATCGGAATAACTTCGACTGGCTGTTGGATCAGCCAATTTAGCGCTACTTGAGAAGCAGGTTTGCCAATTTCGGCTGCTATTTTGCTAACTTCGTCAGCAATTTTGAGGTCTAGTTCGTTAATTTTTCCCGATTCAGGTGAATTCAGCCGTTTAGCTTCGCTGGCTGTTTCTGAAGTGTTGTATTTTCCTGTCAGCAAACCGGCTGCTAGAGGACTCCAAGCTGTGACGCCAATATCAAAGGCTTTTGCCATAGGGATCAAGTCCCGTTCTGGAGTTCGCTCTTTTAAAGAATACTCGATTTGCAAGCCGATAAATGGTGTCCAACCGCGCAGATTGGCGATCGTATTTGCTTGAGAAATAATCCAAGCCGGCGTATCGGAAATGCCGATATAAAGAATTTTGCCGGCGCGCACCAAATCGTCAAAAGCGCGCATTACTTCTTCGACGGGTGTCGTAAAATCCCAAGCGTGCAGCCACAGCAAATCTATGTATTCAACTTGCAATCGCTTCAAACTTGCCTCTACTGCTTGCACCATATTTTTGCGGTGGTTGCCGAAACCGTTGATTTCGCCATTCTTCATGTTGAGGCTATACTTAGTGGCAACTACCCATTTTTCGCGATCGGCTGCGATGAAATCGCCGACATATTTTTCGCTAGTACCGTTGGTGTAGAGATTCGCGGTATCAATGAAATTGCCGCCCGCTTCTGCAAAGGCGTCGAACATTTTCCGGCTTTCGTCGTAGGAACTCCCCCAACCCCACTCTTCCCCAAAAGTCATGGTTCCGAGGCAGATTTCGGAAACGCGAAGTCCGCTGTGACCTAGTAGTTTGTATCTCATGTCACCCTTCCGCTAGTTAATGGTTGTTAACAGTTTAGATCGGGATTTCCCAAACTGTTGCCATCAGTCGGGGTGGCGGGTTTTACGGGGCATTAGGGCTGTGCTTAATGTTGAATGTTTTGCCAAGTCAATCAAAATTTCGTAGCTGGCGGGGCGGAACGCCATCGCCCCTGTATTTACTTTCAATACCGCGCCGGGGCGATCGTGTTACCAATGTATTTAGGATTACATTGCTAAATTAAAATACAGTAAAATATGAAAAACTTTATCTACCTTTAGATAGGTATTTCTTGAAAAAAATTAATTCAAAAAATTACTATGTTAATCATCAGAAAACCTAATTGAAATACACAAAAAATATGTAGCTAAATTAACTTTTTAGCGTTATAGTGATTTATAGAATACAAAACCTAGGTGACTCACTTGGCTGACATCGTTGATACCGCCGTTTCGGCAGGCTCTTTTAAAACCCTCGTTGCTGCCGTTACAGCCGCTGGTTTAGTCGATACTCTCAAAGGCGCCGGCCCCTTCACAGTTTTCGCACCTACAGACGAAGCTTTTGCTAAGCTTCCCGCAGGTACTGTAGATTCACTGCTTAAGGACATTCCTAAGCTCAAAAAAATCTTGACCTATCATGTCGTTTCTGGAAAAGTTATGGCTGCTGATGCGGCTAAGCTGAAATCTGCGAAGACAGTTGAAGGCTCAGAAATTAAAATTGATGCTTCCAATGGCGTCAAAATCAATGATTCTACCGTTACAACAGCCGATGTTGCTGCTGATAATGGTGTCATCCACATTATTGATTCAGTCTTGCTTCCTGCGTAAGCACAGATTTAGATAGCGCAATACTATCTTGAGGGCGGTGGCTGTTGTTAGCCACCGCCCTGTTTTAATTGATAGTTGAGATTTAAATATTTTACACAGCTCGATAATTAAAACTATCGCTTTTTTCTCACTCTAGACGGAGGAAAAGTGAAAATCAGGATGATCTTCAATTACAGGAATGGCTCCAGGAAACCGATTCATAAAAGTAATTAATCGATTGAAGCCCACAAAAAGCTCAGGAATAAAAAATACTTTGAGCCAAAATTGCATTAGTTTAGAAGCCACTCTCATGTTGTACAATTAAACGTAGATTGTTCAGCAAATTTTTCCACCCCGTCTTGAAGTTCCAGTGATGGTTCTCAGTTAACAGTATCCCCAGCCCTGTATTCGAGATACCAATTAGCGGTTTCTTAAGAGTTTGCAAGGCGTTTGAATGGAGACTCACAAGTAGGTAAGCACTACAGACCATTTCCCACCATTTTTCAATATTTGTGTAACTTATGAGTCGAAAATCGGCTCAGCCTAATTCATTTTTACTTGGTTTTAATCCAGATTCTACCCAATAGAGCCATCCGTAAAAAATACCAAATTTGTGATATTTGACATTGGAAATTCTTGTCATTACAGAGCAAGTTTCGTTGGGTAGAAGAGTTTCTTGATTCGTCTTAGCCCGACAATTTATATATCATAGCAATTCAGAAAGGTGACTTTCATGATTCTCTCAAGCCGTTTTTCTGAAGCCCTCACCTATGCAGCCGAATTGCACGCTACCCAAGTTCGCAAAGGTTCGGGCGTTCCCTACATTGCCCATTTGTTGGGCACGGCTAGTATAGCTTTAGAATATGGGGCAAATGAAGATGAGGCGATCGCAGCTTTGCTTCACGATGCGATCGAAGATCAAGGTGGTGCCACCACCCGCGAAGCCATCCGCCGCCGATGCAGGCGATACCGTCACAGCGATTGTAGACGGCTGTGCCGACAGTGACGAGACGCCGAAACCCCCTTGGCGGGAGCGAAAACAAGCCTATATCGATCGCATTTCTACAGCTTCTGGCTCGGTCAGATTAGTCTCGGCTGCTGATAAACATTATAATGTTCGATCGATCCTGAAAGATTACCGTCAATTGGGCGACTGTGTTTGGGAACGCTTCAAAGGTGGCAAAGACGGTTCTCTCTGGTATTATCGTTGTTTAGTAGAAGCATTCAGCCAAGCTGAGTTAACGCCTATAGTTGAATAATTAGACCGCGCAGTTTTAGAATTGGAACAGTTTTCTGAAGGCTGAAGACTGAAGGTAAAAATCACTAATTATCAATTACCAGAAAGAATTGGTTTAAAGCCGGAACCCTTGTAGGGAGAAATTAAAAGAAGACTATTCATTACTCCAATCCTCTTCCTTCCAGGTAGAGGTCGCTATCAACTGTCAACTGTCAACTGTCAACTG
>JARCMA010000640.1 GCA_030248405.1 Microcoleus sp. MP8IB2.171 | reverse complement strand
TTATACTCCGAATCCAGGATTTTTTGGACCCGATAGTTTTACTTATACTGTCAGCGATGGGGCTGCTACGACACCAGCAATTGTGGCAAATATCAATGTCACCAGTGCAGGTAAATTCAACTTCAGCAACGCCAATTACAGCGTTAATGAAAACGGTCAGTTTGCCACAATTACCGTTACTCGCACTGATGCTACTAATGTGGCTGCTGCTGTCAGTTACACTACAAGTAATGGCACTGCTAATGCTGGCAGCGACTATAACCAGACATCGGGAACGTTAAATTTTGGCATTGGCGAAATTGCTCAAACTTTCACGATTCCCATTGTGGATGATTCCGAAATAGAACAGGATGAAACTGTTAATTTAAGTCTGAACAATCCCACTAACGGAGCAGATTTAGGAGCAATTTCTAGTGCTCTTTTGACTATTGTAGATACAACTCCGACTCCGACTCCGACACCGACGCCAATTCCAACTCCGACACCTGCGGAAACTCCGACGCCAATTCCGACTCCGACACCTGCGGAAACTCCGACGCCAATTCCGACGCCAATTCCAACTCCGACGCCTGCGGAAACTCCGACGCCAACTCCGACTCCGACACCTGCGGAAACTCCGACGCCAATTCCGACGCCAATTCCGACTCCGACGCCTGCGGAAACTCCAATTCCGACACCGACGCCAATTCCGACTCCGACGCCTGCGGAAACTCCGACGCCAATTCCGACTCCGACACCTGCGGAAACTCCAATTCCCACACCGACTCCGACACCTGCGGAAACTCCAATTCCCACACCGACTCCGACACCTGCGGAAACTCTGACGCCTGCGGAAACTCCAATTCCCACACCGACGCCAATTCCTGCGGAAACTCCAATTCCCACACTGACGCCTGCGGAAACTCCAATTCCCACACCGACGCCAATTCCTGCGGAAACTCCAATTCCCACACCGACTCCTGCGGAAATTCCAATTCCGACACCGACTCCGACGCCTGCGGAAACTCCGACGCCTGCGGAAACTCCGACACCAATTCCGACGCCAATTCCGATATCTGCGGAAACTCCAATTCCGACGGCTAAACCTGGGGAAACGCCGATCGCAAATCAGAATTCGATCGCCCAAACTACATCTCCACCAACCGAAACCCCCAAACCTGCGGTAATTCCTGCTGCTTCGGAAGACTGTATGTGCGATCGAATCACTTTACCCGATCGCACTTCCATTCCCCGCCCGAATATTGCTGCAAATACCCTCAACGGTACTGACGGTAAAGATTCCCTAACCGGCAGCAATATTAATGACAGCATCAATGGTTTTAACGGCAGCGACTTGCTAATTGGCTTATTCGGCAGCGACAATATTTACGGTGGTTTTGCTAGCCCGGTTGCTGTGGGCGGGGATGCAGACAGCGACACCATATTTGGCAACGAAGATAACGACTACATCGTCGGGCACGCTGGGAATGACATTATTTATGCGGGTAAAGATGATGATTTGGCGATCGCAGGCAAAGATAATGACGTAGTTTGGGGCGACAAAGGCAACGATACCCTACTTGGCGATGAAGGTAATGACAGTTTATTTGGTGGCACTTCTGATGCGTCTGACGGCGATTTGACAGGAAAAGATTTGCTTTTTGGGGATAACGGCAACGACGTTTTGTACGGACAAGAAAGCGAAGATACTCTTGCTGGGGGCGAGGACAATGATACCTTACATGGCGGCAAAGATAACGATATAATTTGTGGCGATTCTGGCAATGATTTGCTATTTGGAGATTTGGGAAATGACACCATCTGCGGCGGCGATGGCGAGGATACGATTTTCGGAGATATTGACAATATCGCCACGGATGCTAGCAGTCAAAAAGATTATTTGTGCGGCGGCAGTGGCAATGATTTAATTTTTGGTAATCAAGATGCCGATCAATTGTGCGGCGGTGACGGTAGCGATACTCTGTACGGGGGCAAGGGTGATGATACTTTGATGGGGGGAATTGGCGACGACTGGTTGATGGGAGATTTAGGAAACGATACGCTGCAAGGAGGAAGCGGGCGCGATTACTTTTGCTTGAGGGAGGGGGAAGGCGGCGATGTAATTGCTGATTTTACGCAAGGTGAAGATTTATTAATTTTGACGGGAGGGTTAACGGTCGATCGGCTCAGCATAGTTGAAGAAAACACTACAACTTTTATCAAAATTGCCAACACCGATCAAATCTTAGCTAGCCTCAACGGCGTATCAGCTAATCTCATCACTCAACAGGATTTTACAGTAATTGGGCTTGGTTTGTAGATAAGACGGCGGTTGAAACCGCGTCTACACAAACTCTTTGAATATCTGAGTGAGTTGCTTTTCGGTTTGTCTAGCCCGGACAAACCACTTAAATCCAACGCACAAAGCGTCAGCAAATAGCCACATCACCTTGATTTATCCTCTCGTTAATTAATCCACCCTGCCTTCTTAAGCGGGCTAGTGGCGATCGGGAGGAGTATGGAGTTAAACACAATATTGGTACTACACTTGGGGTTAAGTTGAAACTAATGGTGCGAAGTACGCACCCTAAAGTTTCTCGTTTTCCGGCTCTGCGTATTCTTTAAACTGTCAGGAGATTCGGTTCCAAAGTTGCCACTAATTTGAGATTGTACTCATCTTCAAAACAGGGCTTTTTATAATCCAAACTCCACAGTTCTAGAGCGCAATCGTCTTCGGGATTGAGCGGTTGTAGCCGCAAGTTAAACTCTCTAACTTCCGGGCGGTGTTGGCATTTAAAATCAGAGATTGCGCCTATTTGTCGCCTATCTAAAGCCACAGCTAACCGCAGAAAAGGATGCAATTTACTGACGAATTCCCGGTATTTTTTCGGAAGAACAATAAAATTTTCGTGCTTCTTTTTAGGAGGATTCTTCCGGTGATAGCGAGCCAAATTGGCAATTACTTCAATTTCTGTTTCAGTGTAGCCCAATAACTCACCATTTCGAATTAAATAGTAAGAATGCTTATGGTGTGCTGAATGACTGACGTACAAACCGCAGTTGTGCAGAATCGCGGCAGCCCAAAGCAACTCACGTTCTTCGGTTCCCCAATTGTGTAGAATTCCTTGAGTTTGGTCGAAAAATTTGAGCGCAAAAGCTGCGGTTCTTTCGCTTTGTTCTAAATTAACTTGATATTTGTCAGCCATGTGCAGAATGCTGCGCTGGCGGATTGAACCTTGATAGCGCAAGCGGTTTTCAATCAAACCGTGGCTAAGCATCCAGTCAACAATTACGCCTTCTCTCAGAGAGCGATCGCACACAGTGAGCGATTCCATTCCTAATAGTATCATCGCTTCCTGCAAAATCAAAGCGCCGGCGAGAATAATTTCTGCCCGCTTGTCCGACATTCCCGGAATTTCCAGTCTTTCTGAGTAAGAAAGTTTGCGGAAACGATTGACTAAATCGCGCAAATCCTTTAAACTTAATTGATAGCCGGCCAGCGGACTCGGAACTGTTCCCAGTTTTTCGCGAGCGTTAATGGCTGCTAGAGTTTCGATGGTTCCAGCCGTACCAATTAAACGCAGAGTTTCGCCAGCCTTGAATTGAGTTCGCAATTCGTCGATCGGTCTTTCGATCGAAATCCGAATATAAGCTTGCAAATAGGCAAACTCCTCTTTGCTAATCGGGTCAGTTTTGACAAATTCTTTTGTTAAGCGCACAGCACCGATTTTGGTACTGGTGAGACAGGCCGGTTCAGAGCTATCTCCTAAAATTAACTCGGTAGAACCGCCTCCAATATCAATAATTACCTGGGACTGATTGTTGAATTCCATACCCGAAAGCACGCCGAGATAAATTCTCCGCGCCTCTTCCTGACCGGAAATTAAGCTAACATTCAGGTCTAATTCCTCAGCAACTCGTTTGAGAAAATCCCGCCCGTTAGGAGCTTCTCGAACCGCACTCGTAGCAACAGCGATAATTTGTTCGGTGTTGAAAGTTTTAGCAATGTCTAGAAAACGGCTCAGAGTGGCGATCGCCCTTTCCATAACCTCAGCCTTTAAGCAGCCTGTTTTTGCCTCGGAATCGCCCAACCGAACCGTATCTTTTTCTCTAGCAATAATCTCAAAGGCGGGTAATTTCGGGTCGATCCGCGCCACCACCATGTGAAACGAGTTAGTACCCATATCAATAGCAGCAATAATGCGATTTGACTCCGCAGAAGCAATTGAATTAACCATTGGAGTGTATCGGGGTTGACAGATATTTTTAATTATTCCATGAATTTACTGAGCCATCGGCTTAAAATATTAAGAATCTCCAATCTAGAATTAAAATGCTTCAAGAGTCCGATCGCCCAACCGAATCCAAATTACTAACCATCATAAGGCTTTTGAGGTGGGACAAACCAGCAGGAAGGCTGATTTTAATGATACCAGCCCTCTGGGCCGTCTTTTTAGCAGCGGAGGGTAAGCCACCAGCAGCATTGGTAGGCGCGATCGTGTTGGGCACCTTAGCCACGAGTGCGGCGGGATGCGCGATCAACGACTTGTGGGATCGCGATATCGATCCCGAAGTAGAAAGAACGCGATCGCGCCCCCTAGCATCCCGCGCCCTCACAGTACAAACAGGAATAGGAGTTGCCTTAATTTCCTTAGCAAGCGCCGCAATTCTCGCATTTTATCTCCATCCTTTAAGCTTCTGGCTGTGCGTTGGAGCCGTACCAGTAATTATCTGCTACCCGCTAGCAAAAAGAATTTTCCCCGTGCCGCAATTAGTATTATCAATAGCCTGGGGATTTGCAGTATTAATTAGTTGGAGCGCGGCCGTCAATCAATTAGAAATAGCAACTTGGCTGTTGTGGGGAGCAGTCGTATTTTGGACGATGGGATTTGATACGGTTTATGCAATGAGCGACAGAGAAGATGACCTGCGTTTGGGCGTAAATTCCAGCGCGATATTTTTCGGGGATAATGCAGCTAATGCTGTGGGTTTTTTCTTTGTTGGTACGGTCGGTTTGTTAGCAGCAATGGGAATTAATCTTCACTTGCACGTTGGTTTTTGGATAGCAATTTGTGCGGCGGCGGTTTTGTGGTTTTTGCAGTATAGTCAACTACGGAAGGATGATATTCCCACGCCTGTTTACGGTCAAATATTTCGTCAAAATGTTTGGGTTGGGTTTGTCATATTGGCGGGGATGATTGTTGGGGATATTTTTTGAGGAAAATCCAGAAAGAAAGCGGGCGGGCACGCACCATCCACCGCCCCTACTTAAATAGGAACGCGCCAAATTTTTACCGTAGCATCCGCACTCCCGCTGACCAAAGTTTTGCCATCATAACTGAAAACAACAGACTTGACTGGGCCCAGATGTTCCAGAGTTTCCAACAACTCTCCTGTGTGAAAATTCCAAATCCGAATCGTGTTGTCAGCACCGCCGCTAGCGAGAGTTTCACCATCGGGGCTAAAAGCAAGAGCATAAATACTATCTGAGTGTTCTGTAAAGGTACGCAGCAGTCTCCCATTTTCCGCATTCCACAGTTGAATGGGCTGTTGGGAACCGCTAGCGGCGACTGTTTTACCGTCTGGACTAATAGCAACACACCAAATTATCCCAACAGAAGAATCGAACCAAGAGGCTAAGGCACCGAAAAAATCTACTGGTCGAATGAGAGTGTGCAGCAACTCTTTTCTATGCCAATTCCAGATTTTAACTGCACCATCTAAACTACCGCTGACTAAAATGCGTCCGTCTTTGCTAAAGGCTAGGCAATTAACTTCCCAAACGTGTCCCCAGAGAGTTTTTTCTATTCTACTTCTTCTCAGATTCCAAATATCAATTGTACCACCCATCAGTGTAGTACCAATGTGACCGTTTGCTAGGGTTTGTTCGTCGGGACTGAAAGCTAAACAGCTTGTCCGCAGGGCTACCAAGGTATTTCCCAGACTTTGTTTAAATTGCTTGTTTGCTACATCCCACAACTTGATACTGCCATCAAAAAATTCGTGGTTGCTGGCACTGGCAAGAGTTTTTCCGTCGGGGCTGAAAGCAACATCAATTACGGCACTACTATGTCCGTTGAAGGTGTGGAGTAATTCTCCCGTGGCAAGGTTCCAAAGTTTGATGGTTTGGTCTAAACTGCCGCTGGCTATGATGTTTTGATTCGGACTAATGGCGACGGAATTAACAACATCTGAATGATCTGTGAGAGTGTGCAGGCATTTCCAATTGAGCAACTGTTTCCACATTAGCGGTTCAACAGCGGGATTCTGACAAATTACGGGCAGCCAGCTAATACCAGGAAATTGTTGATTCTTATCATCTGCCAATTTTCGCCTCGCTTCCCCCACTGCTGTGTACAACAATTGGTTATTGGCAAATGCTGTGAGAAAATCCTGCAAAAATTTTTGTGCTGCTTCATCTGCTATGACTTCCCGCATGACAATACTTTGGGGTAAGTACAATTTGGCTAGCTGGTTGGCTATCCCCAAGCCGTCGCAGGAGTTAAATATTGCTAGCTGCAACCCTTTGGCGATCGCACTTTTCATGGCATTTTTCAAATCATCAATACTTATACTCTCAGAATCGCTGATTTCAAACTCACCAATTTGACCGTCGGGCAGGGTTGAACTGTGACCGGCAAAAAAGAAAATGTGCCATCCCTGTGCATCTCGCAAACACTCCAGCAATTCGGCTTTTTTGGGCTTATTCAAAGGTGTGATTTCTGCACCGCGTTCGGTTAAGCTATCCAAAACTTTACGGTCAAACCCAATATTAATCCCGTCATTATTGCCAAATACGGCTAAAATTCTCACCGCCGATTTTCGACAGTCAGATTGCTTAAAACTTGGCGGTTTAACAGTTAAGGTACTCAAAGAAATTTCGGAATGATGGTAAGTTTCCGAAAATAAATTCCAGGCCGGCCAAGGTAGTCTCCGCAAGTTAGCATCGTCTGTTTGCAGAATAACTCGAATCTCGTCGTTGGGCTGCAAGTGCTGCTGCAATCCATCGAGTATTTTTCTCCAGCATTTTTCGCTGGAATTGAGCCATTGATTAATGTTGGATGCTAGGTTTTTTGCTGCGAGATTGTTAAATACTTTCGCTCCTTCCCCTTTGACTTTCATGCGGGATGTACTGTCGCCATTATTCCTTTCAAAATTTGACTGCCACTTTTTCAAGGAATCAAGAATCTCAATATCGCCTAGGGCTGGGAGTCGGCCAACATCTCCCCAGATCAAGCTAAATGGCGTTACATCTTCTCGAATTTCCAGGTTAACCGGGAATCCTTGCTGAAAGCTTCCTTCCATGACGGTGAGGATGACTTGTTTTTTCATAGGTGGCGCGGGGCTTTTGAATTATTAAAAAGTTTCTGTGACGCTGACATCTCCCAGAACGAGTTTAACACTAAATCGTTCTCCAGGCTCAACGCTAAAGTCTATCTGAATGGCGTTATCTGTACTGCCTGTTTGTTGTTGCAATTGAGGAACGGGTTCTCCGAATTCATCTAACACTGTTATTTGTAAACCAACTGGCAGATAAACTGCATCACCTGATGGATCGATCCATATTTTAATGTCAATTTCTTCGTCTTGTGGTGTCAGTTTGATCTCCAAATTAACGGATTGATTCGCTCCCAAATGAATCAGTTTGGCTCTTTGTACAGATTCTCGGTTTTCTTGGTTCGATCGCGATCGCGATCTGTTGCGTTGAGTGCGAGTCAATACCAAGGCTACGGGCTGATAGCCTTCACCAAAGAGATTTTCATACATTTGTCTCACATAAATTAGCAGGGAACTCTGCGTAACTTGCGCTAAATCGCTAACGGTAACTTGCAATAATTCGGCTAGGCGACCCGATCTGTAAAGTTGTTCTATGCGATCGTATTCTGAGCGATCGCTCTCAAAAGCAAGCAAGGTACTGCCGTCCTCTATTTTCTGTACTATCAAAGGTTTGTCTAGAACCGAGCCGATCCGGTTGACAATTGTTTGTAATTGCAAATTATCGGGATTTTCAAGCTCGATCGTAATTCGCCACCAAACTTTGTCGGTTTCTATAGGTGGTTGAGAAGAGTCTCTTTTGAATCCTCGTTTCGCCAATTCACTAGGAATATCGATCGATTCAATATCCTCTGACTGATCGTATCTGAGAAGATTTCTAATATATTTATAAAGACGCTCGGATAACTCATTTCTGGTTTGACCGTAGCTTTTATTATAAATAAGTGCTATATCAGAGGATTTTATCCTAGCAAGTATGCCGTGCAGATTGTCTCGATCGTTGAGAGTAATGTTTTGTACTCTTTCTGTTTGCTTATAATTTTTTTTGGCTTGAGCCAAAGCTTTGTATAGGTCTTCTAGATACCAGTTTTGTGCTACTAATTCTTCCAATTCTTTTCTATTCATGCCAGGGACTCTGTAAAAAAATCAGGTGCAACTTCAAAAAAGCATGACAGGTGTCATATAGCGTCTAATAGACAGTAACATTTGTGTCTCCATAAGCTAGCGATCACAAATCTAGTTGAGTTGGAGACACGAAAATGAATAGCAAAATCTTGATTTCACCCCTGCTGATTGGCTCGATCGCCCTTGGCAACTTAACATTGGTACTAGCAGCAGTTTCAGGTGCCTCAATCGCTCCGACAGCCCTTCAGTCAGCCAATAACATGATACAGCGAATTTGTATCGATAAAAATGGGAACGAATATCCCTGTCCTTGATTCCTAGCGAAAATCAGGGGAAAGCGCGCACTTTCCCCCTAAATCCACTTACTTAAGATGCTGACGTGCTTTACCAATGTAAAAATCTTCATCTCGCTCAGCCGATTTAGCATATTTGAGACATTTTTTCCACGCTTCCAAAGCTTCTGCATCATTCCCCAGATTTTCTTGCACCTCTGCCATGATGCCATAAATCAAACCGCGATCGCTATCTAGTTTAACAGCCTCTTGCAGCCTTTCCAAAGCTTCTTCAAAGCGTCCTTGTTCCTTCCAAGCCCAAGCCAGGTAAGTGAACAAAGCCGCTTCGACTATTTTGTCATCCTTAACTTTCTCCTTTTTAACCAGCTTTAAACCATAACCTATAGTTTGAACAGCCTTCGGCAAATCTTTATATTCAATGATGTAAAAACGGGCTAAATTGCAGTAAGCAGCAGCAAAGCCGCGCACTGCTGCTTCCTGATACAGTTCTATTGCTAGAGCTACTTTTCCTGCTTCTTCATTCATCAATGCCGTATTGTAGTAAGTTGCTGCATTGTCTTGGTTAAGTTTAAGAGCCGTATCAAATTCTTTTCTAGCTGCAACTAATTCCCCAGCTTCTTTTAATCTCACTCCTCGATTATTAGCTATAACTTCCCAACCTAGAGGGGCTAATTCATCTACAATTTGACTAAAATCAGCAATGTTTTGCTGTTGGAATCTGCGCCGTTCCCATTCCCCCTGTTTGTCTCCTTTACCAAATAGCCAATCCAGATTTTCTTCTTTGATTAAACTTTGAAATTTTAGTAAAAAAGTCCACTTATCCGAACCCGTGATTGTTTTGGAACTCGTTACATTTCGCTTATCTTCCAAGATATCCAAAGCTTTTAGGC
>JARCMA010000639.1 GCA_030248405.1 Microcoleus sp. MP8IB2.171 | reverse complement strand
TAGCATTGCCGCCACCAAGCCATCATCCAGCAATTCCGGGTGAGTCTCTAATACCTGCGCTTCTTCGTCGCTGGGACAGGTTAGCAGTTGATTTATCAGGTTGAGATAGGCTTGTTGGCGTTCTGAATTCATGGCGATTTGGGATTTGGGATGGTTCGATCCATTTATTTATTATCGGTGAAACTCATCTGTTTGGGGCGGGTGATGGCAAGATTGTTGTAGGTGTGGCGAGAAACCGGATTTTTTCCGAGAATATCGGGCGGTGGCGAGAAACCGGGTTTTTCCCTTGAATTCTTCGTTACACCCGAAGATATTGCGAAAAACCCGGTTTCTTTGGTATTTATGCGTGGCCAGAAACCGGGTTTTTTCCGAGAATATCGATACACCGCCTAAAAACTGCGAAAAACCCGGTTTCTTTGGGCTAGTTTGTTTGTCCGCGAGTCCGCCAGGGGTTGAAACCCCTGTCTCATAGCTAAAGTCGGTTGAAACCGACTGAATAATGGCGACAAATACTTTATTATGGTGACAAATATTTGATTGTTTATTTAAGTTGCTTTTCAGTCCTCTTGAGAGGACTTTTGCTATGAGACGGGGGTTGAAACCCCGGCGGACTTGTGGGGTAGCGTAGGGGATTTTGGTGGCGGGGATTTTGGTGGCGCGAATGTGCGATCGACCTTTTGGTAAAATTTTGGTTAGGGGCGATCGCACTTTAATTTGATAAAATTAGATATCTGGAAAACATCTGAGCGATGCTAAATGTTTGACTCGGACAAATACAGTAGCTTGCTATCTCAATATCAACCTCGGATTATCAAAAACGAAGATGAAAACGAGAGATTTTTAGAAATCGTTGAAAGCTTGCTCTCCCGCAAAAATCTCACTCCAGAAGAAGATACTCTGCTAGAACTCTTAGTCAAACTAATTGAAGATTTTGAGGAAAAGCACTATCAAATCGTAACCGGCCACCTGTAAAATAATAAAAAGGGTATAGGTGATTTTTATGGCGCGTCTTACCGATCGAGCTTTTGAAATTTTGCGGGCCGAAGTTGACAAGTGCGCGGCGGCTGATAGTCTAGCGGGTGAAGTGTACCGACGGATGGTAATCAAGCGGTTAGAGAAATTACGATCGCAAAATGGCACTTTCGCTTCAATAGAAGAAATCCGCGATACCTTCAAAGACGAATTTCCCAACTTCAGCGAAAAAGCTCTCAAAGCAGCCGTCAAAGCCAACCGCCCGCCCGGATTGTTCGGTAAAATCATCTTTGCTGGCAGTTTGCTGGGAAGTGCTGCGGGGATAATTTGGCTGCTAAATCTACCTTTTCCGATGATTCGCTGGCCCGTGGCGAAAACAATGCCGATATTATTGCTGCCGAGTTTTATGAGTATGGATCACAATTACCGGCAGGCGATCGCCCTTGTGGAACAATCTGATCAACTGGTGAATAAAGCCACGGCTGTCGCTGATTTTGACTTGGGCGAAATAAAAGCAAAAGAGGCTCAAAAACACCTCGACGCCTTGCCGGTGTGGTTCCTCGGCTATTACCCCAAAAGGTACTGCTCTTTTTTTAGCTGCAGTTGGCGGTTTACACTCGATGAATTTCAAGCCGCCCGCAAAAATGTCGGGCGGATGGAGGCTCAGATTTTCCAGCAAAAAAATGCTTTTACTCAGTTAAATCAAGTCGAACAAACTCTCAACGCGGCGAAACAGCAGTATCAGGAAGCCAAAACCGCTGCGGACAGACAAAAAGCGACGGTAAATTGGCAAAGTGCGATCGACCAACTCAATCAAATTCCCACCGAAACCCTCGCGGGAGAAACGGCTAAGAAAACACTCAAAGCAGCAGAAAGAGACTTTCAAGCAATGGGCGGCGTCGCCACCGGTTCTGTACAGGCTGACAACTTAATTGAAGCTGCTAAAGAATTTGCTCTCTCCGCCGCCGTCGCCTCCCAAAAACCTCCCCATCCCGCCGCACAGTGGGAGCAAATAGCAGAATTGTGGCAAGAAGGAATTAACCGACTAAAATTAATTTCTGTCGATAACCCGGGTTATCTCGATGCTCAAACTAAACTCGCTGAATATCAAAAAAATTTAGGAATTACCCAGATTAGACTCCAAGCAGAAAAAGATTCTACAACAGCTTTGCAAGCAGCTAAAAACTTGTTTGCCAACTTGCAAAAAGATGTCAATTCTCAAAATCCCGGTTACTCCCTCAGCCAGTTGCAACAAATTATCAATCAATTAGAATCCGTCAAACCGGGGACAACTGTTTATCCCGAATCCCAAAAATGGCTGCAATCTGCTCGCAAAAAACAGCAAGAATGGCAAAAAAATTAGTCAGTTGTCAGTCAACAGTTAACAGTTAACAGTCAACCGTCAACCGTCAACCGTCAACTAACAAATTACCAAGTCGGGTCAACATACAGATTAATTGTCACTTGCTTTTTCCCGGAAGGGATGCCGGAAATACAAGCACAAATCGTATCTCTGCCATCAATTTCTACTTCGCAAGCGTGACAAGAACCCATGAGACAGCCGGTAGGAATAGAAACGCCTGCACGTTTAGCTACATCTAGCAAAAGCTCTCCTGGTTCAGCTTCAACTGTCACGTTATTAGGTAAAAAACAAACTTTTGTCATTGAATTTGAACCTCAACTCTAATAAACAATAATCAACTGTTAACAGTCAACAGTTAACAGTCAACAGTCAACAGTCAACAGTCAACATTTAACTAATTAACCTAAAATATGCTTTATATCTAAATGCTTTTCCACGGTATCTGCTAGAGAGTCTAACAGAGCTTCTCGGTGTTCCCGGTAATTAGGAATACCTGTAGGCAACGCGCGGAGTCCCCGCTGCTGCCGCAAGTGATTTAACCAAGCTCGCCGCCAAGCTCCGTTGTCAAAGATGCCGTGCAGATATGTGCCCCAAATTGATTGAGAAGTATTGACAATGCCTAAACTAGCATCGTCAAATAACGGTTGAGTCAAATCTGACTCTAGGATTTGCGTTTTTCCTTGATGAATTTCGTAACCGGAAACTGGCAAACCCGGTTGAGGATAGTTAGATGTTACGATTCGTTGGCGGGCAATTTTGTTCGGTGCGATCGCAGTTTTCAAAGGCAGCAACCCCAATCCTTGAAACTCTCCCTTTTCTCCCTCAAGACCTTCTCTATCGGTGATACTTTGTCCCAGCATCTGAAAGCCGCCGCAAACTCCCATGACTGTACCGCCAGCTACTAAATAATTTTGAATAGCTTTTGCCATACCTGTTTGGCGCAGCACCTGCAAATCGGAAATTGTAGTTTTAGACCCTGGTATAATCACGGCGTCTGGATGGCCTAAATGGTCTTTTGGGCTGACATATTTGACTGTGACGGTAGTTTCCGACTCTAAGGGGTCAAAGTCGGTAAAATTGGAAATTCGGGGCAGGCGGATGACCGAAATATTTATGTCGGTTTGAGAATTGGGAGAACGTCGATCGAGCAAATCGAGAGAATCTTCTGAGGGAAACACTTCGTCTATCCAAGGAATCACCCCAACTACCGGGATTCCCGTCCTTTCTTCTAGCCAAGTCAGGCCCGGATCTAAGATCGATTTTTGTCCTCGGAACTTATTAATAATGAATCCTTTAATTAAAGCTCGTTCGTCGGGATCTAGCAATTCCAAAGTACCGATGATGTGAGCAAAAGCACCGCCGCGATCGATATCAACTACTAGCAAAGTTCGAGCCTTTAAATATTTAGCTACCCGCATATTTGTTAAATCGCGGTGTTTGAGATTAATCTCAGCAGGGCTACCGGCTCCCTCACACACAATCATGTCAAATTCTTGGCCCAGAAATTCTAAAGATTCCCGAATAGCTTGCCAGCCGATATCGAAATACTGCTCATAATATTGAGATGCTCGCACATTTGCGATCGCCCTGCCCTTGACAATCAATTGAGAAGTCATGTCTCCTTGTGGCTTGAGCAAAATCGGATTCATTTCTACCCAAGGTGCGACGCCCGCAGCCCAAGCTTGCACTGCTTGAGCGTAACCAATCTCTCCGCCGGCCGCTGTGACATAGGAATTCAGTGCCATATTCTGACCTTTAAACGGAGTTACCCGCCAGCCTCGCCGAGAAAAGATTCGGCACAAAGCTGCCACGAGTAAAGATTTCCCTGCGTGAGATGTTGTTCCCACGACCATAATTGCTTTCATAATATTAAAAGAGAAGAAAGTTCGGCAACGGATTCTGTAACGGATTTAACGGATTTAACGGATTTAACGGATGTAACGAATCGATGTTGAGGGAATAAGAAAGAAGTCAGAACTTACGGACTTCGACCAAAGAAACCGGGTTTTTTACTGGATTTGCGGGTTGCAACGCGTCTTTTTGTAAAAAACCCGGTTTCTCGCCACCTGTGCATAAGTCCTAAAAGGTAAGAAGTAAGAAGGCAGAAGGCAGAATCAAAAAAATTCTGGTTTCTACCTTTTACTTTCTGCCTCAAGATGACGGCTTATCTTCGCCGGATACATTCTCAGACTTGGATTCAGTGGCAGGTTTAGCAGTTTCGACTAGATTCGGATCGGGGTGATTCGGGGGACTCAATTCAGTTTGTTCTGCCTCAGAAGAGAGTTCTTCGCCTGTTGATTCGACGATCGAGATCACTGATACTGAAACCGTTTCCACCTGCACGCTCAACCCAGGTTCTCCCGGTACTTCTATCTCTACAGGCGCTGCCATTTCCACCACAGTCATTTCCAGAGATACAGCAGGGGCTTCTGCTTCTGGTACGCCTGCTGCTTCCGGTTCACCAACTGCAGCCAGCGGTGTCTGGGTTTCCAGAGATACAGCAGGGGCTTCTGCTTCTGGTACGCCTGCTGCTGCTTCCGGTTCACCAACTGCAGCCAGCGGTGTCTGGGTGTCAGCGGACGATCGATCTTCGATCGGAGTTTCCCCTATTTTGTCAGAACTCGCGGTTTCTGTGGCCATCAACTCGGCCATTGCTTCAACATCGTTGGGAAACGGCACTCCAAGGCTTGTTTCAACAGCAGTGTTGCTGCTTTCGGCTGCAACTTCCGCAGCCGCCTCGGCTAATTCGGATTCGAGAATTTGGTCGATACCCGGTGCAGGAGTTGCCGTTATTTTAGATTCAGGTGCGATCGATTCTGGAGTCGCTGAAGGTTTTGGCGTCTGGGGAGTTGCATCAGACTTGTTTTTACCCGCACCGAGTCCTAACATACCGCCGAGACTATTTTTGATATTGCCGAACAGACTTGCGAAACCGCCGGATTTTTTAGCAGGTTTAGGAGGAGTTGGGGCCGCCGCCGCTGCCGCTGCCGCCTGCGACTCTTTAACGGCTGTCCTCCATTCTGTTTCCTCGTCAAAATCATTGGCTTCTGGCTGCTGTTGACGCTCTGGCTGAGCCTGTGCTGGCTCCACAGTTGGTGCAACGGCTATTTCTGAAATTTCTAGAGGTAGAGGTAGAGGAGTGAAGCTGCTGGCTGCTGATTCTGCTGGGGTTGGTGAAGTCTCAGCAGCAGGAGTTTCGACTGAAAACACTGGTATTTCTGCAATTGCAGGTGCTTTCGAGTCGGGAATTTTCAAGTCAGGGGCGATCGCAATTTCAGTCGTCGGAGCGATCGAACTTTCAGCAATACTTTCAGCTATGGGGGGAATCGCCGGCTGTTCATCTAGCTTTACCTCGCCCTTATCCAGAGTGGGTGCTGGAACCACATCAGTTTTCGGTTTGGGCGATCGAACAAACTTAGGTTTTTTCGCTGCGGGTTCTTTTTTCTTGGCAAACAAGCCCGCAAACGGCACGCCTGCTGCAGCCAAATTCGCCGACTGAGGAATCGGCGTTTGCTCAGCAACGGGCGTCACCTGCCGGCGCAAAGTCAGAGTTTCCCAGGCAAACCAGCCCAACATCGCCACGCCCGCCATTTGACCAAGCAGGAGAGCACCAGTAATTCGTCCCGCACAAGCCCATAAAATTAACGCATAAAAAAGCCCTACCCCGCTCCACGTAAAATCACTTTTGCGGTGCACTTCTGGAAAAAAGAAGGCCGCCATGTAAATACTGAAGCTGCCTAGACCGACCGCCAACGCCAGAATGTATGCAAGCATATTGTCGGTACCTCCGCTGTGTCAAATAACTTCTACGCGCTAATTCTACCCTTGTGAGAGACCCAACGGCTTCTTTCTCTAGGACAATTCTTGATTTGTAGGGAAGTTTGCCAACGAACCAGTGTAAGGAATTTAACACGTTCAACGGATGTTGACGGTAGAAAGGCGAGGAAAGATTTCCCACTCTCCCCCACT
>JARCMA010000638.1 GCA_030248405.1 Microcoleus sp. MP8IB2.171 | reverse complement strand
GCTATATAGCATAAAAGCGATCGCCAATAAATACTATTTTAAAATGAGATATAATTAATTTGGTTTTTTTCGGAATAAAGTGCTTCCCAAGAATGACTAAATTTCCCCATGACCAGTTTGCCAAAGAATACCTAAGAGAGTTATTGTCACCTCTAGGAGAAGTAGAAACAAGTAAAGATGTTTCTGCTCAAGTGCGAGAAATTGATATCTGGTTTAAACCCACTTCTGTATCGCCTGAATACGTAGATAATTTAGGTTTATTGGGTCAAATTACTGCGACTGTGGCTGCGATCGAACCATTTCGCAATGCCGTCAATACAGAAGATATCTTCAGTTGTGTTGTCAAACTTTTAAATACTAGGGCCGAATTACTGCGCCGAGCTAATCGAGAAGAGCAACGTTTAGAATCCCAGCAATTACCCCGGTTGTGGATTCTGACTCCCACTGCTTCGGAGGCTTTGTTAAGCAGTTTTAATTTTATGGTTCCAGAAGAGTCAGAAGGTTGGGGGAGGGGGGTTTATTTTCTATCGGAAGTTTGGCGAGTAGGATTGATAGCTATTCACCAGCTACCGAATGTTCCAGAAACGATGTGGTTGCGGATTTTAGGTAAGGGTAAGGTACAGCAAGGGGCGATCGCGGAATTAACAAAATTGCCTGTTGATAGTCCCTTACGAGCTAGTACGCTAGAATTATTGTACAACCTGCAAGCGAATCTGCAAGTAAATTTAGCAGCTAGTGCCCCAGGAAATCAGGAAGATAAGGAGTTAGTTATGGCGCTCGTACCTCTGTTACAACAAAAAATAGATGAGGCCACACAACAAGGAAGAGAAGAAGGAAGAGAAGAAGGAAGAGAAGAAGGACAGCGGTTGATTTTGCAGAACTTTCTGCAAGTCAGATTTGGGGAGTTAGACCCTCAGACGATTGCCTTTTTTTCCTCTGTTTCGGCTTTACCTGTTGGTGAATTCACTATGTTGTTAGTGCAATTATCATTGCCAATCGCCCAAGCAGATAGACAGCAAGTACAAACTTTAATCGCCGAAAATGTCTTGAGAAAGCGCTTTGGTCAATTAGAAGTAAACACCGTCAATCTCATCCCAAATTTGCTCGCCTTGTCTGCCGAAAATTTATCGCTATTGCTGTCACAACTGCCGGATTTGTCAATAGAAGAACTAATTGCTAGATTAGAAAATTCTTCTCTTTGACTAAAAAAAGAGCGATTAAGCTTGATCAAGTTCTTGTGGAAAGTAGGGGTTGGGCGTCCCGCCCGCCAAAAAACACAATTTAGATGCGGGACAACTTAATAACTAATCCAACTCCCTCCTTCCTTCCAAAGCACGAGCCAATGTTACTTCATCGGCATATTCCAAATCTCCCCCCATCGGCAAACCAAAAGCTATGCGAGTCACTAGAGTAAAAGGTTTTAATAAGTGACCGATATAAAGAGTAGTAGTTTCGCCTTCCACGCTGGGACTAATAGCAATAATTACTTCCTTAATCTTTTGCTGGCTGACACGCCGGACTAATGGTTGAATGTTCAATTGTTCCGGGCCAATTCCATCCATCGGCGAGATAACGCCGCCAACAACGTGATATTTACCCATGTATTCCCGCGTTTTTTCTAAAGCGATTACGTCGCGGGATTCTGACACTACACAAATGGTATGACTATCGCGGTTGGTATTGCGGCAAATTTCGCAAACAGGGTCAGCAGATAAGTGAAAGCATACTTGACAGAAACCTACTTGCTGTTTGGCATCAATCAAAGATTTAGCTAGGGCTTGCACTTCTTCTTCCGGTCGCTTCAAAATATGTAAAGCTAAACGCTGGGCTGTTTTTGGGCCGACTCCGGGCAAGCGCTGCAATTGTTCGATTAAACGAGCTAAAGGTCGAGTGTACATGAAGGTTAAAAATTAAAACACGGTAATGACTAATGACTAATCATCCTCCACTAACTTTAGCTTTATAGCCGAGTTTTGTGAGAATTTCGAGAAGTTGTTGAGCTCGATCGCCCTGAAGTTCGATTTCATTTTCCTTGACAGCCCCTCCTGCACCGCATTGAGCTTTAAGCTGCTTTGCCAAAGCTGCCAAAGTTTCAGGTTTTCCCTGAAACCCGGTGATGACAGTGACAGTTTTGCCGCCGCGGCCTTTCCGAGACGCTTGCACTCTCAAATTTTGTTGAGCAGGCGGGACTTCGGCAACTCCTCTTACGAGGGCGGCCGAATTGTCAACATTGCCAAACTCGGAGTAAACAACTCGTTTGCCGTCAGTTGTCTTGATATCAGAATCTTTGCGTTTTTGTGCTGCCATATGTTACAATGCCTGAACTTTTTTTAGGGGTATTTCTAGTTTTAGCGAATTGGGGTATGGTTGCGATCGCTCGTTTGCGATCCCATCTTCTACCTATTGTATTAACCCGTCAAGGATTCAAAGAATTATAATGAAATTTGTTCGATCGCCTCCAGTCCACAACCAATTTGGTACGATCGACACCAAGCCTCTAGCTTACCCGTGAATCTAAAAAATCTAAAATCTAAAATCTAAAATCAAATGACTGTCACCCCCCTGCATCTCACTACCGAAACCAGCGCCCAACGCCCCGACTCCCTCGGCCGATTCGGCAAATTCGGCGGCAAATACGTCCCCGAAACCCTGATGCCCGCTTTATTTGAACTTGAAGCCGCTTTCCACAAATACAGCAGCGAACCCGAATTTCAACAGCAACTCCAAGGATTGCTCAAGGATTATGTCGGCCGCCCCAGCCCTTTGTATTTTGCCGAACGCCTCACAGAGCATTATGCTAAAGCAGACGGAACTGGCCCGCAAATTTATCTCAAACGCGAAGATTTAAACCACACCGGAGCTCACAAAATTAACAACGCTTTAGCTCAAGCATTGTTAGCAAAACGCATGGGGAAACAGCGGGTAATTGCTGAAACTGGTGCCGGTCAACACGGTGTTGCTACTGCTACAGTTTGCGCTCGTTTCGGTTTGGAATGCGTTGTCTACATGGGCGTTCAGGACATGGAAAGACAGGCTTTAAATGTGTTTAGAATGCGGCTGATGGGAGCCGAAGTGCGGCCTGTGGCGGCGGGTACGGGAACGCTGAAAGATGCGACTTCCGAAGCGATTCGCGATTGGGTGACAAATGTTGAAACTACTCATTATATTCTCGGTTCCGTAGCTGGCCCCCATCCCTACCCGATGATGGTGCGCGATTTCCATGCGATAATCGGTCAAGAAACCCGTGCTCAGTGTCAGGAGAAGTGGGCTGGTTTGCCGGATATTTTATTAGCTTGCGTCGGCGGCGGTTCTAATGCAATGGGTCTTTTTCACGAGTTTGTCGGGGACGAAACTGTCAGATTGATTGGTGTTGAAGCGGCGGGCGAAGGTGTGGATACGGATAAGCACGCTGCTACTTTGACTAAGGGAAGTGTGGGAGTTCTGCACGGGGCGATGAGTTATTTGCTGCAAGATAATGAAGGTCAAGTAATCGAGCCACATTCGATTAGTGCTGGTTTGGATTATCCGGGTGTGGGGCCGGAACACAGTTATTTGAAGGATGCGGGACGGGCTGAATATTACAGCGTCACTGATCAGCAAGCTTTGGATGCTTTTCAGCAACTTTCGCAGTTGGAGGGGATTATTCCGGCTTTGGAAACTGCTCACGCGATCGCCTATTTGGAGACTCTGTGCCCGCAACTAACAGGCAATCCGCGCATTGTGCTTAACTGTTCGGGGCGCGGCGACAAAGATGTGAACACTGTGGTGAAGGTTCTGAATATCTAGTGGGCGGAATTTGGGGCGATCGCTCTGTAGGAATTGGTAACAATTAACTTTATTTCTGGTTTGATTTCATGTCCAAAGGTTTGATTTCGATTTGCTTGGGATTGTTGACAATCCTGCCTAAGTGTGACACATCCATTCCTGCGCGATCGCTGCCACAAACTCCCATGAATACTAATGTTGCTTCGAGTGCTATTACTGACTTAGAAACAGCGGTTAACCAACAGATCAATCAATACCGAGCATCTAAAAAGTTGCCACCGCTGAGTATCGATCCGCGAATCAGTCAGATAGCAAGAATTCACAGCGAAAATATGGCTAAGGGTAAAGTAAGTTTCAGCCACGATGGATTTGAAGGGCGGGCTAAGGCAATTACTATTCCTTATAAAAGTGTAGCTGAAAATCTTGCTTATAATTTTGGCTACAGCGACCCGGTACGCAATGCTGTTGAAGGTTGGATTAAAAGTGACGGCCACCGCAAAAATATGGAGGGTCAGTTTAATGTGACCGGTATTGGGGTTGCAAAAAATGCCAAAGGCGAGTATTATTTTACTCAGCTTTTTGTTCGCAGTCGGTAAGCTGAAGGAAGAAGGAAGAAGGCAGTTCGGCAACGGATTCGCTCCACGGATGTAACGGATGTAACGGATGTAACGGATGTAACGGATGTCAGGAAGAAGAAAGAAGGAAGAAGGAAGAAGGCAGTCAACAGTCAACAGTCAACAGTCAACAGTTACCAATAATGGAATTTGCAGATTTTCAAGTGTACGATCGTGATATTTCCGATGCTCTGTTATCTTATTATTTGACTGCGGAGGCGATCGCGGTTGATACAGAAACAATGGGTTTGCTACCGTGGCGCGATCGGTTGTGTTTGGTGCAGTTGTGCGATCCTGAAGGTAAAGTGGCGGTGGTGCGGATTGCGAAAGGCCAGACAGCAGCACCGAATTTAAAGAAGTTAATGGAAGCCGAAAATATTGAGAAAGTATTTCATTTTGCGCGCTTTGATATGGCAACAATGCGTTACAATTTAAGTATTGACATTGCACCAGTTTTCTGCACCAAGCTAGCTAGTAAACTTGCTAGAACTTATACCAACAAACACGGATTGAAAGAATTAATTCTAGAACTCGAAAAGGTAGAATTAAATAAAACATCTCAAAGTTCCGACTGGGGAAATGCGACTAATCTTTCTGACGATCAACTAAATTATGCTGCTAACGATGTCCGTTATTTGCTGAGCGCTAAACAAAAGTTGACTGCTATGTTGCAGCGAGAAGAACGGTGGGAAATTGCACAGCAATGTTTTCAGTGTTTGCCCGTTTTTGTGAGTTTGGATTTATTGCAGTACAAGGATGTTTTCGATCACGCTTGAGAGTCGTGCAGTTAAAAACCTCTCGCTCGGAGTAGGCGATTGATATAATTCATCTGTGTTAATCTGTGTTGATCGGCCTGTATCTGCGGTTAAAAAAAGAGAATTTCAGCAAGCGCAGATGACAATGGATTCACGCAGATTCACGCAGAGGTTGAGAATAGAGATCTGAATAATTCCGATGCTAACAGATTGGATATTGAATCGCTACTGCACAAACTTTCGTCTCCGCGGACTAATAAATAAAGGAGAAATATAGGCAGAAACCGGGTTTGTGAGGTCAGCAAGTCCGATCGCGAAAACAGTCATCTATTGCTAATTAGGACTGCTCGGAATTGTGTTCGTGCAGCAAAGCTTCAATTTGGTCGTCAACATTTCTAATCACCTGTTCCAAAGCGGGCAACCCCTCTAAAGGCACAGGAGAAAGCCGAGTTCGATCGCGAATTTGATTCACTTTCCGCTGCAATTCTTCGGCCAGCCGCAGTGCGTCCCGACTCAAATTAGACAACTGCTGCTGCTGGTAAAACCTCAAAGCTGCCCCCCGCAAAACTTGCAGGGTGGCTTCTTCCTTGCCACCCACCGTCATTACCCGCAAGCGCAACAGCAAATGAGTGTTTTGGTATATGCGCTCAACTTCGACTTGTTTGGGCTGTTCCACCGGGCCAGCAGGCATATCTGTCAGCCGCTTCAACTCGTCGATGACCTCTTGGAAAAGGACGATATCGATACCTTCGAGCATCGATTTCAAAACGCCATCTTGACTCCAAAGAATCCGGCCTTGGGACTGGTGCCGCTCAAAAAACAAGCGCCCGATACCCTCTCGCAGCACTCTACCGAGCAATTCTTGCAGCAGTTGGGGCGCGGGCAAAGTTGCCAAAACTTCCACTCGGCTTGACAAGTGCAAGGCCTCGACATTCAAAACCGATAGCTGTGTCGGTGTCGGGGGAACCTCAGCGCTAGCAGGTTTAAACCGCTCACGAGGGGGCATCGAGGGTTCGGGCCCAGACAGCAGCGTTTCTGCTTTGGGGCCTGAAGTTGCTAGTGCGGGGTTTTTGGGCGTTGGGGCTGCGGCGGTTTCTGTCTGGCTGGGTTCTCGGAGCTGGCTCCCGTGCAGCAAGTAAGCTGAGAGCATCGAGCGCTGAGTGTCCGAGGCAATTGGCTCTGTTGTGACTGAGCAATTCATGTAAGCTAAAATCCGCTGCACGTAGTCCAAGGCGGAGTCATCTTGGGCATCGACTACGCCCAATTTAAACAGATTACCTTCTAGAGATAAAGGCAAAACTTGATAGTAAAGGCAAGCTTCAAAGGGGACAACTGTATCGATTAGGTGAAATATTCGATCGGAGTCCATTGTAGCTGCCGAGTCTGTTGAAGATGTATGTACCATTAGCTGCTTTGTAGTTGGAAGCGCGATCGAGCGCGACGCACCAACCTGATGCGATAAAATTAAACGCTGCAACTTCCCTGACGGAGGAATTGGCATAACAACCGGAAGCTTTTATTAAAGAAAAATCCTTAGTCCCAGAATTTTCTCCGTTCTGTATTGCAGCCTCAAATTCTACCAAAAGATTGAGAACTCGATGATGACTAGCGCAGTCTAGACCCACTATCATCGATCGCCCGAGATTGATGCCCGTGGCTGGCAACAATAGAATTATGTCTTTAATGCACAAGTATTAGAGATGCACCACAACCGATGATTTACGGGCAACCGCTGAATTTAGGATTGGTTAAAAAATCCTGAAAAGTCGATCGTGCTGCTAGTATCTTACCTCAGAGAGTTGACTGTGATCGTCTCGGAGCGCGATCGTCACGGCAGCGCTACGATATGCCGATCGATCTAACCTGATTTGATACAAGGGGCATCGCGCGGTTTTCCACGGGGAAACTCGCAGTAATCTGTGGCTGTGAGGGAATTGATTTGTAGCGCGGATTCTGAAAAATGCTACCGCCAATTAACAATTAGCAATTGCCCGCCACCCATTACCAATCTACTCGTTGCGGAGGGATTGAGCTGCTAAATAGAGTTTGCTCCACTCGCCGATGACTTGATTGGTTTTCAGCTTTAATTCTGATGCGATCGTCTCTACACTTTTCCCTGCTTTCAGCGATTCTACCAACTGCCGCTGCACCGGCGTGAGGTTTTGTAAATATTGCTGCCACTGGGCGGGAGTCAAGCCCAAACTGTGTTCTTGGAGCGAAGTTTCCAGCCAGTTGGCGACTAATTCCGGTGCTTGTTTGACCGCAAAAACCCGAATCGCGTGGTAACTGACTTTTTCTCGCAAGCGGTAAATTTGCTTGATCGGAACCTTCAACTCCTCGGCAATTGCCTCTTGGGAACGACCTTGCAGGTAAAGCTGCAGCCACCGGGAAGCCAGCGGATCGACTTCAGCGGCCAAGTAATTCTCAAATTCTTGTTGGACAATCTGCCGCTGAGTTTGCTGCTCTTCCCAAGCTTGATTTTCTCGATACTCGGACATTGCCTGTTCATCTAGCAGGCTGAGCGGTTCGTCTGTATCGTCGGGTAGAACCTGTTCCGACACCAGCCGCACCCAGTCTCCAGCAGGCACTTGCGTCAACCCGCCCCGCTGGGCACGCCGCAGGTAGTTGACAAAACGGTACACCAGCAGCGGCTGGTTGCGGATCGGCCGCAAGCAGTATTCTTCTGTGCTCGCTAGCAGCAAAGCATTTCGCAGGCGTCTGTCTGAGGTGCATTCGGCAATCCAGGCGACTTGCTGCTGCAGGTAGCGATCGGAATTGAGCATTTCCTGAATCACTTCTTGCAGTACCTCCACCGCACTCCGCTGTCTGTCGCGACTCAGGGAAACCCACGCTTGGATTTTTTGCCGGAGCACAACTAAACCGCCGAGCCGCCCGATCAAGTTGCGGTAAGCTTTTTCTGGCGGTACTCCCAGATACCTCGAAAGCAAAATTCGATATAAAAAGTCGATCGCCCCAGAGGCAACAGACAATTGAGTTGGGCTAAGAGTGTCAAATCTTTCGGGCTTGTCTCCCAACAGCCACCGGACAACACTCTCGCGAGTGCTAGAATTTTCGTCCGGGCAATCTTTTTCCAGTCGAGACTTCCAATCTTGTCCTAGTCTTTCCGCCAAGGTCATGGGCTGTCGAGAATATTGTCTTTCACCCCCGATTTTACGTGGTATCCTGGATTTTTGAGTATTTTTCAGATATACGATCCTCTTCTGCAAGCTTCGCCAACGCGCGATCGGATAAATTACCTTAAATTACCCTAAACAAAATTCCATTACGGTGCGATATGCCTAACTTTTTATTAGAACTCGGTACAGAAGAATTGCCCGCATCTTTTGTCGTAGGCAGCGCCCAGCAGTGGCAGCGACTTGTACCTGCAACGCTGGCAGAAGAATCCTTGACAAATGACTCTATTAATGTATACGCTACTCCAAGGCGTTTGGCCGTTCTGGTGAAAGGGCTGCCAGTTCAGCAATTAGATAGAGAAGAAGAGGTAAAAGGGCCACCCGCGAGTTCGGCTTTTAAAGATGGCAAACCGACGAAAGCAGCCGAAGGTTTTGCGAAAAAGCAGGGCGTCGAAATTGATGCTTTGGAAGTTCGCGCTACCGATAAAGGCGATTTTGTGTTTGTGCTCAAAAAGATTCCGGGGCGGATGACAGCAGATATTTTGACTGAACTTGTGCCGCAGTGGATTAATAAGTTAGAAGGTAAAAGATTTATGCGGTGGGCTGACGGAGATTTGAAGTTTCCGCGCCCGATTCGATCGCTCGTGGCACTGTTAGATGATACTGTACTGCCAATTACATTAGTGAGTGGTTCGGATACGGTCAAGAGCGATCGAATTTCCCAAGGACACCGGGTGTTATACACCCCCCCTACACCCCTTGGCAAGGGGGGGACGGGGGGGGTCTCGATTCCGCAAGCCGAGGATTATGTCGATTGTCTGCGGGCTGCTTGCGTGGAGGTCGATCGAACCCAGCGCAAAAATCAAATTAAAGCACAAGTAGAAGCCGCAGCGACAAAACAAGGCGGTTACGCCGACATTACCGAAGATTTGTTAGAAGAAGTCACCGACTTAGTAGAATGGCCTAACGCAGTTGTCGGCAAATTTGACGAGGAATTTTTGATATTGCCGCCGGAAGTAATCACCACAATTATTGTTACAAACCAGCGGTATTTTCCCATCCTCAAAAGCCCCGATTATCCAGAACTTCTGCCCTATTTTATTACAATTTCCAACGGCGACCCGGCTAAAGCGGCGATTATTGCCGCCGGTAACGAGCGAGTAGTGCGGGCGAGATTGGCAGACGGTCAGTTTTTCTACAAAGCAGACTTGGTAAAGCCTCTAGAGGATTATTTGCCCAAGTTGGCAACAGTTACTTTCCAGGAAGATTTGGGGACAGTACGCGCCAAAGTCGATCGGCTGTGCAAAATTGCCAGCCTCATCACCAACCAACTGCAAATAACAGCCGCAGAAAAAGCTTACATAGAAAGAGCCGCCTTACTTTGCAAAGCCGATCTTGTTACCCAAATGGTTTACGAACTTCCCGAAATGCAAGGAATCATGGGGCAGAAATACGCCTTAGCAAGTGGCGAAGCAGAAACCGTAGCCACAGCGATTTTCGAGCATTATTTGCCTAGAGGCGCGGGGGACAAATTACCGCAAACTCTCACAGGTCAAATTGTCGCAATAGCCGACAAATTAGATACATTAGTCAGCATCTTCGGCTTGGGAATGTTGCCGACAGGTTCCTCCGATCCTTTCGCTTTGCGCCGCGCAGCCAATGCGATCGCTAACATTATTTGGGCGGCTCAGTTGCCAATCAACTTGCACCAGTTACTCGCAGAAGTTGTTGCAGAATTTACGGCAGCCCGCCCGCAAACCTCGGCGGAGTTGCTGGATCAGTTATACGAGTTTTTCTTGCAAAGAATTCGGACTTTGTTGCAAGAAGAAAAAAACGTAGATTACGATTTGGTGAATGCAGTTTTGGGAGAAAACGACCCAGAATATACTGAACGAGCATTAAGAGATTTGTTAGACGCACTCGAAAGAGCGCTTTTCTTACAACAAATCCGCAATAACCAGACTTTGGATTTAATTTACGAAACAGTCAACCGTTCAACTCGTTTGGCGGCTCAAGGTGATTTGGATAAAGTTGAATTGGAACCAAAAACGGCGGTGAAACCAGAGTTATTTCAAAAGTCGTCTGAACAAGCTTTCTATGATGCAGTCGTGCAGTTAGTGCCGCAAACGCTGCTATCCAAACAAACTCGGAATTACCAGCAGTTGGTAGATAGTTTGACTGAAATTGCTCCGGCTGTGAGCAGCTTTTTTGACGGCCCTGAAAGTGTTTTAGTGATGGATTCTGACCCGGAAATTAAGCGCAATCGCTTGAATTTACTGGGTTTGTTGCGGAATCACGCGCGGGTGTTGGCTGACTTTGGGGCGATCGTGAAAAGTTAAACGAAGATAAGACGGCGGTTGAAACCGCGCCTACAAAAACGAAGTCCGCCTCCGCGGACTGAAGAAAATAACGTAAACGTTCTTCAACCCGCGG